>JAWWOJ010000207.1:0-5779 GCA_033851885.1 Frankiales bacterium
CGACGCCGGTAGTGGCGTTGTAGCCGGCAACGACGACCTGGAAGTCATCTGCTGCCGTGCACGGGTATCCGGGTGACGGCGCCGGCGATGGGCCGGTGACGACCGTCTGCACCGATTGCAGTACGACATCCTGGTTGTTCGGGTTGCCGATTGTCAGAGTCCGGACGACGCTCATGCCCGGCGCGATCCCCGTCAGCGTTAGGGTGCCTCCAACCGTCAAGCTCTTCGACGGCGGCTGTGCCGCCGTCGATGGCGTCGCGTTGGGACCGCCGTTGCCGCTCCCATTCCCGTTGTTGCCACTGCCGTTGCCCTGAGTGGCACTGAGGGCGCCCCCGCCAAGAGTGCCGGCGTTGGTCGGGCTCGGGCTTGGGCTCTTCGTGCTGACGTTGTTCGTCGACGTCGTCGAGCTCGCGAGTTGGTAGACGGCTGTGCCGGTGAGGCTGGCGACGACCGTCGCGGTTGCGAACCACGCTGCTGCAGTTTTGCTGATCATCGGCGTGGCTCCTTCCGTGCGGTCAGGCTTGACTTGGCCTAAGGGCCCGCTGCCGGGTGTGGCGTAAGCCCCACCCGGCGCGTCGGCCCTCAGGACCTACTTACGGGGTGGAGAAGGTGAGAACGAGCGGCGCGTTCTGGCACGGGGTCTGGTCGATCGTGGGGGAGTTCGCGTACACCAGCGACGCGGCGCCGATGACGACAGTGTTGGTGGCGTGCGCGACGTTCGTCACCGACGTGTCGACGTCAGCGACGGACAGACCGGAAGTGCCGGCCGTGATCAGTGACTGGCAGGCAGTGGTAGTGGTGGTGATGACCGTGTGGACGGTGTTGACCCGAAGGTCGGTCGTGCCGAGGTTATCGGCCTTGATCGGCACGTTGTACGTGGTGCCGGGTGTGATGTTGGGGACCGCGTCGGCGTGCAGAGCGAGCGTGCCGTTCGACGCGGCGACGCCGGCGCTGCCAGTACCGCTCCCGGTGGTGGTCCAGAACGCGTAGGCGACGCCGGCAGAGCCGATGACGAGGGCGGAGGCGCCGACTGCTGCGGCGAGCTTTGTGGTCTTGCGCATCTCGGGTCTCCCTTTCAAGGAGGTCGGTGAGCGCCGGTTTCGCCCTAGCTCCCCGCCGGTCTAGGCGACCAATTCGCCCGGCGGATCTTCGCTTCGCTCCGGGACCTCCACTGTGAAGGTCGCGATGTCACTGAAGATGCCGCCGCCTCAGCAGCGGCGCTTCCGCCGACCGGTCCGCAACATCTGGCCGCGTGGACAACGGGACTAGCCCGAGATGATCAGCACCACCTAGTGCGACGTACCCGCCGTTGCGGGGCATTCGGCGTAAGCCACGCGCATGGCTACGGGGCTACAGCGACCGGAGCTCCGGGCATCGCCCGGGTCGGGAGCTTGGCCACGGCGTCGGCAGAGATGGGCCGCGAGAACAGATAGCCCTGGCCGAGCTCGACGTGCAGGCTGCGCAGGTGGGCCAGCTGGCCACCGGTCTCGATGCCTTCGGCGACAGTGGTCTTCCCGAGGCTGTCGGCGAGCCTGATGATGGCCGTGGTGACAGCCCACTCGGCGGGCTCGGTCGCGATCCCGTTGACGAAGGACTTGTCGATCTTGAGCACGTCGACAGGAAGCCGGCGGAGGTGGGACAGCGAGGAGTAGTCGGTCCCGAAGTCGTCGATCGCGAGCTTCACGCCGAGCCGCTTGAGGTCGTGCAGCCGGGCGATCATGATCTCGGCGTCGCGACCGAAGGCGGCCTCGGTGATCTCGAGGGTGACGCGACCGGGGTCGAGCCCGGTGCCGTGCAGGATGTCGGCGGCGCGGCCGACGAAGTCGGGGTCGGCGAGCTGACGGGGCGAGACGTTGATGCTCACGGTGAGCTGGCGGTCGGGCTGGGCTCGATCCCAGCGGAGCACCTGGCTCATCGCCTCCCTGAGGACCCAGTCGCCGATCTCGAGGATCGCGCCGTTGGCCTCAGCGAGCGGGATGAACTGGAACGGCGAGATGACCCCGCGGCTCGGGTGGTGCCAGCGCAGCAGGGCTTCGACGCCGACGACCTCGTTGCGGTTGAGAGCGACGATCGGCTGGTAGAGCATCACCAGTTCATGCCGGCTCGTCGCCTCGCGCAGATCGCGATCGAGCTGGTGGCGCTCAAGGGTCTCGTGATGCAGCAGCGGATCGAACACCGAGGGCGTATTCGAGCTGCGACTCTTCCCGTCGTACATCGCCATGTCCGCCTCCGCGAGCAGCGTGCTTCTGTCCTGGCCGTGCAGGGCGATCGAGATCCCCATGCTGGCCATCGGCCTGATCTGACGCGGCCCGAGATCGAAGGGCTCGTCGAGGATCACGCAGATGCGATCGGCGAGCCGAAGGACGTCAGAGAGCCTCGCCTGGCTGAGGACGAAGACAAACTCGTCGCCCCCGAGCCGGAAGATGGCCTCCCCCTGCCGCGTGACCTGTTCGAGCCGGCGGGACACCTCGATGAGGACCCGATCACCCGCCTCGTGCCCGAACGAGTCGTTGACGGTCTTGAAGTCATCGAGATCGAGCAGCAGCAGCGCGGCAGCCCGATCAGCCCCGACGGTGCGCTGGGCGAGTGCGTGGTCGGCTTGCTCCGCGAACAGCAGCCGGTTGCCCAGTCCGGTCAGCGGATCGTGCAACGTCTGGTGCGCGAGATCGTCTGACAGCCGCTGCAGCGACTCCTGCACCCTGAGCTGGGAGGCGTTGTCGACCATCAGCCCGGAGAGCCGGAGCGACAGCAGCACCACCATCGCCAGCGACGTGACCGCCGGCACCAGCACGGTGTTGTCGCCCTGCGCGATGAGCTGCGCATAGACGATCGCGATGATCGGCGTCGCCATGCACCAGGCGAGCAGGAACAGGCGACGGCGTCCGCTCACGGGCCGGGAGGTCTGCGGCGTGAAGAGGACCTCGGTGCTGGGGTGGAGAGCCAGGGCCCCGACGCAGGTCGCCGAGACGATCCACATCACCTGCCACGGCTGGCCGTAGGCGAAGGTGCCGTGCGCGCCGGCGTACAGGAAGACCACGTCGGCGCAGAGCTCGAAGGCTATCCAGCCGGTCAGCAGCAGGTGCGGGACGCTCCGCCGGCCGGACACCAGGGCGAGCCGCACGGTCATCGCGAGCAGCCCGAAGACCGCGACCGGGTACGCCACGTAGGTCACCAGCGCGGCAGACACCGGCGCGCTCTCGAGAAGCGGCTCGACCATGAACATCCAGAACAGGGGGACGGCCGCACCGAGCACGATGAACAGGTCGAGGGCGTCACGCCGGCCGGCGGCGGCCGCCCGCCCACCCAACCGCCAGAGGAAGAGCGCGAGCAGCAGATAGGCGAGCAGGAAGCTGCCGTCCAGCACCGAGGGCACCGGCACCGCCATCGTGGACGGCGCCAGCAAAGGAACAGCGACCCCCGCGATGCTGGCGCCGAAGTACAGCCCGAACGCCACCACGGCGAGAGCCATCAGGCTGTCCGGCCGGTCTCGTCGGGTCCGCACCCACCTGAGGGCGAGCAGGCCGGCACCGGCGGCGTAGACCGGGATCTGGGCTGCTGCCTGCACCCAGGCACTCGACGACAGCAGGAAGGTCGTCGCACTGACAGCCCCGACCCCGAAGTACCAGGTCCAGGCTGAGGGCATCCCTGCCCCGCGGGTCCTCAGGCCAGCTGCCACGGCAGGCCCAGATCCCGGACGACGGAGGCCAGCACGTCGAAACCCACGGGCTTGACCAGGTAGCTGCGCACGCCGAGCTCGTAGGCGTGCGTGACGCCGGCAGCATCGTCATCGCCGGAGAGCATCACGACGGGCACGTTGCGCAGGGCCGGGGTCGTGCGCATCCAGCGCAGCAGGTCGAGCCCTGAGCTGCCGGGCATCTGCCGGTCCAGCACGACCAGCACCGGAAGGGCGGCCGCGTCGACGTCGAGGCACCGGCGCAGCGCGATCCTCGCCTCGTTGCCGGAGGCCAGCTCGACGCTCGGGTTGGTCAGGCCCAGGGCCAGCAGGCAGGCACCGATCATGGATCGCGAGTCGGCGTCGTCGTCCACGATGAAGATCGGCCGCGCGACCACGTGGCCCGGTTCCGACCTTCCTGCCGATGCGGCGCTCACTTGGTGGGCCTGGCCGGCTAGGCCTGCCATCCGTCCCTGCTTTCGGCATGCTCGGCCGTCGCAGGTCGCGCCGGGCGACGGCTTGGCATGCCCTTCACTGTCCGCGCCCTGTGCAGCAGCAACAAGGACTTTCCACACAGACTGTCCAGAAATGCTTGTACTTCGTGTGCAAGTGCACGACCTTCGGAGCATGGCCATGCGGGTCGGCGACCTCGCCCGGCGGACGGGAGTGGGCGTCAGCACGCTCCGGGCCTGGGAGAACCGGTACAGCTTCCTCAAGCCGGTCCGCTCCCCCGCCGGACACCGTCTCTACGACGAGGCCGACGTCGAGCGCGTCCATGCGGTCCTGCGGCTGGTGGGCGAAGGCCTCACCCTGGGCGGCGCCATCACCAGGGTCGCCAGCACGGGAGCCGGTGCCCAACCGCCACGCGAGGCGGAGGCGCTGCTCTATGCCCAGATCCTGCAGGCCGTCGGCCAAGGGGTGTGGGTCATCGGCCATGTCCAGACCAGGTTCGTCAACCGGCGGATGGCCGAGATCATGGGGTGCTCGGTCGAGGAGCTGCTGGCGCTGCCCGTCCTCAGCATCTTCAACCCGGACCAGCTGCCGGCCGTCAAGGAGCGGGACGAGGACGCGCGCGCCGGAAAACGCCTCCACTTCAGGACCGAGCTGCGCCGGGCCGACGGTTCGACGTTTCTCGCGGACGTGCACGCCACGCCGCTGTTCAACCAGGCCGGGCGGTACGAAGCCTCGGTCGCCCTGGTCAGCGACGTCACCGCTCACCACGAGAGCGCGACGCAGGGCCGGCTTCGCGCCACTGTGCTCGAGGCGATCGGCGAGGCTGTCACGGCATCGACGCCGGACGGGACGGTCGTCTACGTCAACGCCGCCGCCGAGCAGCTCTTCGGCTGGCGAGCGGCCGACGTGATCGGACGCAACGGCCTCGAGCTGATCGCGTCCTCTGACGCCCACGACGAGTCGCATCGCATCCACGATCTGCTCGTCGGCGGGACTCGCTACGCAGGACAGATCGAGATGGTCAGGGCTGACGGGACCCGGTTCATCGGTCATGCGACCTCAGCGCCGGTGCTCGACGAAGACGGCGAGCTGGTCGCGCTGGTCGCCGTCATCACCGACCGCACGGAGCGCAACCGGCAGGAGCACGTCCTCAGGACACGTGAGTTGCAGATGGAGACGCTCGCGCTGCTCGGCACCCAAGCGCTGCGCCAGCATGGCGAGCCACGCGCCGGGGCGGCGCTCGTGCTCACCGAAGCTGTCGAAGCCGCCCGACGGGTGCTCGGCGCCGATGAGGTGCTCGTGCTCGACGTGGTGTCCGAGGCCGACAAGCTCTGTGTGGTGGCCGGCTCCCCCACCGCGGCGCAGGGCCTGATGGTCCCGTCTGGCAGCAGGTCGTTCGCCGGCTACGTCGTCCTTGCCCGGAAGGCCGTCGTGATGGCCGACGCCGCGCAGGAGAGGCGGTTCGACATCCGCGCGTCCCCCGCGCCTGAGCAGCTGGGGTCGGCGATCGGCGCCCCGGTCTTCGCGCCGGACGGCATCGTCGGCGTCCTGACCGCTACGCACCGCGCGGCGCACCAGTTCGACCACGGCGACGCCCAGTTCCTGCAGGGGATGGCGAACATCATCGGCACCGCGCTGCTCAGCTGAACCCCC
>JAWWOJ010000133.1:0-5286 GCA_033851885.1 Frankiales bacterium
TGGCCGCCGTACGTGCTGCTCTTCGTGACGGTGCCATTGCTGCCGCTGTACTCGACGTTGGTCGCGGCGTAGTTCGAGCCGCCAAAGCCCTTGTACCACGTGTCAATCCCGGTGATCTTGTCGCCGGGGAAGGAGCTGTTCGCCCACTTGGGTCCCCAGAAGATCGCCTGGGTTGCCGAGCTCGTCAGTACGGGGCCGCCGTGGTTGGTCATGAGCACGCGCGACGTCGGCTTCGCCCCGCGGCTCGCGTAGTGGGCGCGGTCGTACTGGTACACGACGTGGTCGCTCGCACCCGGGTGGGATCCCGGCGCCAGCTCGGGCGGATCGGCGGCGGCGCTGCCCACCAGCGCCGGGACGGCCGCGAGTGACAGGGCCGCGAGGGCCAGGACGAGCGAGCGTCGACGCATGGCGTTCTCCAGGGCAGTACGGGGTGGTGACAGCACTGTGGACCATCGGTGGCTCCTCGTCACTAGCGCAACGTGAGAGTGGCCCGATCGGCAGGAATGACCAGATCACTGTCGAAACGAGCGGGTAACTCCGGAAAGGTCCCCCCTTGCGCACTCGCCCCCTGCTCCTGGTCACTGCCCTTGCCGCGGCCCTGCTGACCGTGCCGGCGCACGCCGCCCCCACGACGCTGGCCGACGTCACGATCCCCGCCTCCGACGGCGTCCACCTCGTCGGTGACGTGCACCTGCCGGCCGCGCAGGGCAGGTTCCCGGCCATCGTCGACATGGAGCCCTACGGGCGCTCGTCGGCGACGACCTACGTCGCCAACGGCTACGCGCACGTCAACACCGACGTCCGGGGGAGCGGCAAGTCGGGTGGCGCCCTGTGCCTGCTGTGCAGCCGGGAGCAGCGTGACGTCTACGACGTCGTCGAGTGGGTGGCGCACCAGCCGTGGAGCAACGGCAAGGTCGTCCTCTACGGCTACTCCTACTCCGCGATCACCGCGCTGCTCGGTGCTGCGCAGCAGCCGCCGCACCTCACGACCGTCATCGTCGGCCACCCGCCGACCGACCCCTACCGCGACGTCCTCTGGCACAACGGTCTCTATGACCAGGGCTTCGCCGAGCAGTGGTTCGCCGGACAGACCGGCACCCAGGCGCTCGGGGTCGGCGTGCAGCCCCAGTACGTCGACCGCAAGGACCAGCTGTTTGCGTTCGAGACCCGCTACAACGACCTCGACGGCCCGCTGTACGACGAGCGGTCGGTGCTGACGAAGGTGTCCCGCATCAAGGTGCCGGTCTACGTCTTCACCGGCTGGGACGACATGTACAGCCGCGGCGACCTGCGCTTCATCGACGCGTTCAAGGGTCCGGCCCAGCTCTGGATCGACGCCTCCACCCACCACGGCACCGGGAACTTCGGCGAGGTGGGAGCCCCGTACGGAGGGGGCATCACCGACCCGTCCCCGCAGCTGTCGGCCAACCCGCCCGCGGGGCAGATCCTGAAGTGGCTCAACCACTACGTGAAGGGCGTCAGCAACGGCGTCGAGAAGCAGCCGCGGGTCACGTTCTACGACAAGGGCTCGCGCTCCTGGAGCACCGAGCCGTCCTGGCGGGCCGCGTCGACGGGGCTCACTCGGCTGTACCTCTCCGGGGCCGCCTCCGGGTCCGCGCACTCGCTGAACGACGGCTCCCTGACCGCCGCCGCGCCGAAAGGCCGCGACTCCTACCAGGACTCCTACGTCTACGACCCGACGGCGGGATCCTCGACGCCGATGGGGATGGAGGGACCTGACGGCTTCGCCCCCTACGTGCACACCGACCAGCGGGTCGACGATGCGCACGGCCTGACCTACACGACACCCGCGCTCACCAAGCCGCTCCGGATCGCGGGACCGTCCGAGCTGCACTTCTGGGCCATCACCGAGGCCTCCGACATGGCCTGGGTCGCGCGCCTCACCGATGTGGCACCCGACGGCTCGGAGACACCGGTGACCCAGGGCTGGCTGCGGGCCAACTTCCGGCACGTCGACCCCCTTCGCTCTCGGCCGGGTTCGCCGTACCTCACTGACGACCGGCACGACCCGGTGACGATCGGCCTGACGACTGAGTACCGCGTCGACATCTGGGACACGGCCTACTCCGTCGCCAAGGGACACCGGCTCCGGCTGTGGTTCGCCAGCGGGGACTCCCCGACCCATGAGCCGGTGCCCGCCGCCGGTCGCAACCTGCTGTTCCACGACGCCCAGCACCCGACCCAACTACTGCTCTCGACGCGCTGACTCCTACGTCGGGAGGAGCAGACCAGGTGTCGTCCGGGGGCTGACGCGCGGAGTGCTCGCCCGGCGGACGGTGGAGGCATGAACCTCCTCGCTGAGAGTTGCTACCGGCACGACGGGTGGCCGTTCCCTTTCCTGTTCCCGCTGGTGTTCCTCCTCGTCTTCCTGGTGGTGCTGCGTCCCTGGCGCCGGCGGCGCTGGCACGGCATGGGCGGTGAGCACGTCCTCGCGGAGCGCTATGCCCGCGGCGAGATCGATGAGGACGAGTACCGAGCCCGCCGCCAGGTCCTCCGGGACAGGTGACGTCCTCCGGGACAGGTGACGCAGTGCGAACCCGGACGTAACGTCCGCTCATGCGCCGCCTGGCTCCTGTCCTGCTGCTCCTCGCCGTCTTCCTCGCACCGGCCCCGCCCGCCCAGGCGGCCACGGTTCAGACCGAGTGGCACCGCTATCACTACGACGTCGCACACAGTGGGTACGGCGCCAGCATCCCGGCACCGGGGACGCTGAAGAAGGCGTGGTCGGTGGCACTGGACGGACAGGTCTTCGCCAGCCCGTTGGTGGCCGAGGGGGTCGTCGTGGTGGCGACCGAGAACAACTCGATGTTCGGCTTCACCCGAGGCGGGAAGCTGCTGTGGAGGCACCACGACTTCACCCCCGTTCCGCTGTCGAAGCTGCCCTGCGGCAACATCGACCCGGTCGGCATCACGGGCACGCCGGTCTATGACCTCGGCACCCATCGCGTCTACGCCGTGGTGACGTCCATGATCACCGGCAGCCTGCGGCACTGGCTGATCGGCGTGGACGTGAAGACCGGTCACGTCGTGTCGCGCCGGACCGTCGACGTCGCAGGCCAGGACATGCTGTACGAGAACCAGCGTGGGGCGCTGTCCATCACCCGCGGCCGCGTCCTCGTGACCTACGGCGGCCACGCCGGTGATTGCGGTCCGTACCACGGCTATCTGCTGGAGGTGCCCATCGCGGGCGGCGCGATCTCGACGTACAAGGTCGGGACCGGCACCGAGGCGGGCCTGTGGCAGCCGAGCGGGCCGGCGGTGGGCAGCGACACCAGCGTGTACGTCGTGAGCGGCAACGGCAGCCAGACCAGCGGGTCATGGGACGGCGGCAACGCCGTGCACCGGGTCAGCCCGGTGATTGCACGGCGGTACTCCTCGTTCGCGCCGGCCGACTGGGCGCAGGGCAACCGGGGCGACAGCGACCTCGGCAGCTCGGGCGCGACCCTGATCGGCAACCGCGTCTGGATCCAGGGCAAGACCTCCACCGGCTACCTGCTCGACAAGACCGACCTCGGCGGCGTCGGGCATCCGCTGGCGACCGTGCAGAACGCGTGCGCGACCCAGTTCGGCGGGTCGGCGGTGCACGGGTCGGTGGCCTACCTGCCCTGCACCGACGGGATCCGCAAGATCACGGTGTCGGGCAACAGCGTGGCGCTCGGCTGGAAGGCCGCGTCCAACATCGTCGGCAGCCCGGTGGTGGGCGGCGGCGTCGTGTGGACGATCGACCCGAGCGGCGGCGTGCTCTACGCGCTCGCCGAGTCCAGCGGCGCGGTGCGCACCTCGCTGACCGTCGGCACCATGACCCGCTTCATGACGCCGGCCCTGTCCGGCTCGCTGGCCCTGGTAGGGACGACCACCGGCATCGTCGCGGTGGCCAACGCCTAACCCGCCCACGAGGCCCGTCGATGTGGACATATGGGGTCGCGAGAGGGGGCCAGGCGACCCCATATGTCCACATCGACGCGGCGCGGGGTCAAGGGCGGGGGGGCTAGCCGTCGAGGTTGCCGGCCTGCCACTGGGCCCAGGTGTAGTTCCAGTCGGCCATGCCGGCGTCCCACGTCACGGGCTTCACGACGGCGTGGATGATGTCCACCGGGTCACCGAGCTGGGAGTGGTAGTAGAACCACTCCGCGTCGGTGACCGACGTGTTGACGCAGCCGTGGCTGACGTTGCGCCGGCCCTGAACGCCCACGGTCTGCGGGTTGGCATGGACGAACGCGCCGCCGTTGGAGATGCGCATCGACCACGGCAGCTTCTCGTAGTAGCCACCGGGGCCGTCGGTCGGGATGCCGACGGTGCCGGAGTTGTAGGTGTGGACCTTCTCGCGGGTCAGGACGATGTGGACGCCGCCCTTGGTGGGGTACTGGTCACGTCCGGTCGAGACCTTGACGGTCCGGATCAGCTTGTGGTCGAGGTAGACGTGCATGACGTGCGCCGTGATGTCCACGACGGACTCGTAGTCCTTGCCGACGGTGAACGCGCTCTCGACGACGTGGGTCGAGCCCCACGTCTTGGTCCCGTCGAGATGCAGCAGCGACAGGTCGGCGTGCACCGCGATCGTCGTGCCGGACTTCCAGTACTTCTGCGCGTGGTAGTGCACCTCGAAGGAGTTGTACCAGCGCCAGGCGCCCGCGACCGCGGGGGTCGTGGTGACCTGCAGCCGCTTCATGACCGCGAGCCGGCCGGCGCGCCCCGTGACCTTCTGGTCGAAGCGCACGATGACCGGCTGCCCGACGCCGACCACGGCGCTGGGGCCGGGGGAGATGGTGGCGTGCAGGACCTTCTCGGCCTTCGACGCGACGAACGTCTGCGAGAGCGACCGGCTCTTGCCGTCGTTGTCCTTGACCTGCGCGCTCACGGCATAGCTGCGCGCGGGGATGAGGGTCGTCGCGGACGTCCACGTGCCGTTGCTGAGGGTGCCGTCGACGACGGTGCCGCCCGGGCCGGTGGCGCTGACGCTCTGCAGCGTGCCGTCGGTGACGCTGACCGTGAGCGGGCTCGACCACGGGACCGTCGTCCCCTTGGCGAGCGCCGCGGCGAGCACCGGCGTCGGGGCCGGCGTCGGCGACGTGCCCGGCAGCTGTGACCCGGCCGTGTTCGCGCCGTGGGTGCAGGCCGTGGCGAGGCTGAGGGCGGCGAGCACGAGGGGGAAGCGGCGGAGCACGGATGTCACCTGTCGATGGGCGGGATGCGCTGCTACCCATTCTGCCCGACTCCTACCCGATCTGCCGCCGTTGTTCCACCTCGGGTTCGCCGAGCCGGGCG
>JAWWOJ010000249.1:0-5566 GCA_033851885.1 Frankiales bacterium
CCACAGGTCCTGTCGTCCGGGCTCCTGGTACGGCGGGCCGGCCCAGGAGACGCGGCCGGCCTGCAGTCGCTGGTGACCCGCTCGGACGTGCTGAGCAGGTACTCCCGCTTCCACGGGGCCGTCTCCCGGTTGCCGTCGTCCTACCTGCACCTGCTGGTGGACCGGCCGGCGTCCGAGCACGACGCCCTGGTCGTCGAGCTCGGCGGGCGGATCGTGGCCCTCGGCGACCTGGGGCCCGTGCCCGGTGAGCAGGGAGTCGTCGAGCTCGGCATCCTCGTCGAGACCCCCTTCCGCCGGCAGGGCCTTGCCCGCCTCCTGCTCGACGAGCTCGCCACCCGCGCGGCCGCCCGCGGGATGTCCGTGCTGCGCGCCGTCGTGCTGCACGAGCACGTCCCCGAGGTCAGGCTGCTGCTCGGCGACCGCCCGATCGTCCGGTCGTGGGTGGACGCATCCACCCACGGCTTCGAGATCGCCTTAATCGGTGGCGATCGCGTCGAGCACCTTGAGCTTCGCGGCTCGGCGCGCCGGTAGGGCCGCCGCCAGGACCCCACCGAGCGCGGCGATGACGAGGACCTCCACGATGCGCGCCCACGGGATCGCGAAGTCGGTGATCCCCGCATCGTGCAGCGCGCTGACCAGGGCCCAGCCGAAGGCGACGCCGACGACGAGGCCGAGCAGCGCCCCGAAGACCGCGATGACGATGCTCTCCACCCGGATCATCCGCTTGAGCTGCCTGCGCTGCAGGCCGACGGCGCGAAGCAGCCCGAGCTCACGCGTCCGCTCGATGACCGACAGCGCGAGCGTGTTGATGATGCCGAGAACGGCGATCAGGACGGAGAGCAGGAGCAGTCCGGTGATGAAGTTCAGGATGCCGTCGATCTGGTCCCCCTGCTTCTTCACGAATTCTGCCTGGTCCTCGATCTGGACGTTGGGGAAGGTCGCCAGCCCGCGCTCGATGGCAGCCCGGCTCTGCGCCGGCGTGGTCGACGCCGCGGCCTTGACCGCGACGACGACGACCTTCTTGTCCGTCACGTTCCTGGCGTAGTCGTTGTCTGTGACGAGGTAGCCGCCCGCGAACTGGTTGTTGTCGAAGACGGCGCCGACGGTCATCGGCTGCTCGCCGGTCCTGGCCCAGCTCACCTGGACCGTGTCCCCGACCTTGGCACCGAGGTTCTTGGCCTCGGCCTTCGACACCGCCAGCTGGTCGTCCTGGAGACCGGAGAGGTCGCCGCTCAGCACCGTCAGCTTGAGCACGGCCTGCAGGGACGACGGGTCGACGCCCCGGACCGAGCTCCTTCCCGCCTTGCCGATCTTGGCCTTTGCCTCGGTGAACGCGGCGACCTTCCCGAGCTCAGGCTGTTTGTTCAGCGCGGCCGCAACGTCGGGGGAGAACGGCTGGTACTGGTCGGTGTGCAGCACGTAGTCGGCGCCGAGCGACGTCGCCACGGTAGCGACGATGCTTTTCTTCGCGCTCGATCCCAGCGTGCTGATCGCGGCCACCAGGGCCAGCCCGATCATCAGTGCCGCGGCCGTCGTGCTGGTCCGGCGTGGGTTGCGCATCGCATTGCCCCGACCGAGTCGGCCGGCGACCCCGACCCGTGCGAAGGGCGCGGCGAGCAGTCCGACTACCGGTCGCGTGAAGACCGGCGAGACGACAGTGACGCCGATGAACGACAGCAGCGCACCGAGTCCGACGAGGGCTATCGCACCCTGGGCGAGCCCCCCGACGAGAGCGACCACGCCGAGCCCGAGGATGACCGCACCGACGAAGGTCCGGGTCCTGAGCGATTTGCTCTCCGCGGGCCCGGACTCGCGGAGCGCCTGCACGGGTGCCATCCGCCCGGCCCGCCTCGCCGGGATGGCCGCCGCGACGACCGTCACGAGCACGCCGGCGACCAGGCAGTAGACGACGGTGCGCGTCTCCACGACGGTGGGGCCCTTGGGGATCTCGATCCCGATGGCACTGAGCAGCGCCTGGAACCCCTTGGCCAGCAGCACGCCCAGGCCGAGCCCTCCCAGACCTCCCACGAGACCGACCGCCACCGCTTCGGTGAGGACCGACCGCAGCACCTGCCCCCGGCTCGCGCCGAGTGCCCTCATGAGGGCGAGCTCACGCGTCCGCTGGGCCACCAGCATCGAGAAGGTGTTGAAGATGAGGAAGGCGCCGACGAACAGCGCGATGCGGGCGAAGTACTGCAGGAAGGTGTTGAAGAAGCTGAGCCCCTTCTTGATGTCGTTCGACTGCTGCGCCGCGCTCTGCGCCGACGTGAGCACCTCGTACTTGCTGGCCGGCAGGGCGGCGGCGACCCGGTCGCGCAGGACGGTGTCGGAGACGCCGGGCTGGGCCGAGATGCTCAGCGCGTCCCAGGCACCAGGTGTCCCGAACAACTGCTGGGCGGAGGGCGGGTCGAACGCGAGCAAGGTCGCGCCGGCCAGGGAGTTGGTGCTGCCGAAGCGCGCGACCCCGACGATCGTCGCCTTCTGCTGTGGTCCGTTGCCGATCACCCCGATCGTCTCGCCGATGGCGAGGTGCTGCTTGGTCACCGTGTTCGCGTCGACGAGGACCTGGCCGAGGCCCTTGGGTGCGCTCCCGCGCACGATGGTGAGGGTCTCCTGAGGGCTGTCCTGGTGGTAGGACACCCCGAGGACCGGCGGGCCGGCACTCTTGAACGCCTTGCCGTTCGGCAGGATCAGCGACGTCGGCTGGCCCACGCCTCCGACAGCGCTGCTGACCCCGGGGACCTTGCTGACCTCGTCGAGGACGGACTGGGGAACGGGCTCGCGGTCGTTGCCCTCGAAGCCGCTCGTGCCGAAGGCCGACACGCCCTGGACGGTCACCGCCGTGCCCTGGTTGATGGTGGCGAAGAGGTTGTCGAAGACCTTGCCGATGCTGTCGGTCAGCACGTAGGCGCCGGCCGCGAAGGAGATGCCGAGCAGGACGGAGAGGCTGGCCAGCAGGAGTCGCAGCTTGCGGCTCAGCAGGCCTCGCCAGGTGGCACGCAGCATCAGGCGCTCGCCTCGAAGCGCTTCATCCGCTCGAGCACCTTCTCCGAGGTGGGGGCGTCCATGTGGTCGACGATGAGCCCGTCGGCGAGGAACACGACCTTGTCGGCGTAGCCGGCGGCGACCGGGTCGTGGGTCACGATGACGACCGTCTGTCCCTTGTCACGGGCGCTCGCCTGCAGGAACGACAGCACCTCCGCGCCGGACTTGGAGTCGAGGTTGCCGGTGGGTTCGTCGGCGAAGACGACATCCGGCTTGGTGACGAGGGCGCGGGCGCAGGCCACGCGTTGCTGCTGCCCGCCGGACAGCTCAGCGGGCCGGTGGCTCAGGCGGTCGGCCAGACCGACGGCGCCGACCACCTCGTCGTACCAGGCCTGGTCGGGCTTCTTGCCCGCGATGTCGAGCGGGAGCAAGATGTTCTCTCCCGCCGTGAGCGTGGGCAGCAGGTTGAACTGCTGGAACACGAAGCCCACCCGGTCGCGCCGGAGCGCGGTGAGCTGCTTGTCACCGAGGCCGACGACCTGCGTGCCGCCGATCTCGATGCTCCCGGTGTCGACCGTGTCGAGGCCGGCGAGGCAGTGCATCAGGGTGGACTTGCCGGAGCCGGACGGGCCCATCACGGCGAGCATCTGGCCACGCGGCACTTCGAGCGAGACCCCGGCGAGCGCCGTCACCGCGGTCTCGCCCTTGCCGTAGGACTTGTGGACGTCGACGGCGAGCACCGCGGCAGCATCGGGGGGAGTGGTCATGCGGGACACCTTGCCAGCGGCGGGTGAACCGCGTCATCAGGGTTCTGCCCTGAGCGGGCACTCAGGGCAGGATGCGCGTCATGGGCTTCGACAACCAACGCCTGACCCGCATCGACCGGCACCTCGCGACCTACGTCGACGACGGTCGGCTGCCCGGCTGGCAGGTGCAGGTCGCCCGGCACGGCGAGGTCGTCCACCAGTCGACCTACGGCCTGGCCGACGTGGAGGCGGGCCGGCCCGTAGCCGACGACACGCTGTGGCGGATCTACTCCATGACCAAGCCGCTCACCAGTGTGCTGGCCATGCTGCTCTGGGAGGAGGGCGCGTTCCAGCTGACTGACGAGGTGAGCCGCTGGATCCCCGCGTTCGCCGAGACGAAGGTCTGGGACAAGGGCTCGGCGACGAACCCGTTCCTCGTGCCCGCCCTCGAGCCGGTCCGGATGTGGCACCTGCTGTCGCACACCTCAGGCCTGACCTACGGGTTCATGCAGGTGCACCCGGTCGACGCGGTCTACCGGGCGGCGGGCTTCGAGTTCGGCTGGCCGAAGGGCCATGACCTCGCAGCTGCCTGCGACGCCTGGGCCCGGCTGCCCCTGAAGTTCCAGCCCGGCTCGGCCTGGGCGTACGGCGTGAGCACCGACGTGCTCGGCCGCGTCATCGAGGTGATCACCGGCAAGCGCCTCGATGTCGTGCTGAGGGAGCGGGTGCTCGGCCCGCTCGGGATGAGCGACACCCGCTGGTGGGTCGAGGGTGCCGACATCGACCGCACCGCGGCGCTCTATGCCGCCTTCGAGGGCAAGGCGATCCGCTACGACGTCCTCGGTGACGTGGCCTACCGGGAGCCACGTGGCCACTCCGGAGGTGCCGGTCTGATCAGCACCGCGGCCGACTACCTGCGCTTCACCACGATGCTGGTCAACGGCGGCGACGGCTTCCTGGCGCCCCGGACCCTCGAGCTGATGACCCGCAACCACCTGCCGGGAGACCTGGCGACGTGCAACACGGGCGGGTTCGCCGAGACCGTGCTTGACGGGGTGGGATTCGGGCTCGGCTTCGCCACCGTGCTCGACCCGGTGCCGTCGCGCGGCGCGTCGTCGGTCGGGGAGTTCTACTGGGGCGGGCTCGCCTCGACGGCGTTCTGGGTCGACCGGTCCACCGGGGTCACGGCCAGCTTCTACACGCAGCTGGTGCCGAGCTCGACCTACCCGATCCGTGCTGAGCTGCGCCAGCTCGTCTACTCAGCGCTGCTCTAGCTGCTGCTTTAGATGAGGTGCCGGCGGCGGAGCTGACCGAGGCTGACGACGCCGGCGACGACCGGGAGCCAGTGGCCCGCGGTGCGATAGACGGCGACGGCCGTGACCGCGGTCTCCCAGTGCATCCCGAGGGCGGTCAGCCCGGCGACGAGGGCAGCCTCGATCGGTCCGACCCCACCGGGGGACGGTACGGCGGAGCGGGCCGCCGCTGAGCCGAGCAGCGTGACGAGCAGCTCGTCGAGCGCGATGTGGCCCCCGACCGCGTGCACGGCGCCCTGCAGCGTGATCAGCTGGGCGGCCGTCACGCCGACGCAGCCCACGACGAGGGACAGGGCGCAGCGCGGTTGGCGTACGACCTCCCAGACGGCCGACGCGAACCGGCCGGCGGACTCGATGACCCGACGGCGCGTCTTGTGCATGAAGACGGTCGCGAGGCCCACGGCGCAGACGAACAGGACGGCGAGCTTCAAGCCGGTGTCGCTCGACGGCATCTGCTGCATGCCGACCGTGCTCGCGGTGACAGCCGTGATCGCGGTGGCGCACAGCGCACCGAAAGCCGTA
>JAWWOJ010000254.1:0-2653 GCA_033851885.1 Frankiales bacterium
GGTCCAGTCCGGTCTGACCGGTGATCACCGGGAAGAGCGTCACCTGGACGCGGTCGATCAGACCGGCGGCCATCAGCGCCCGGTTCAGCGACAGGCTGCCGTGCGAGCGCAACGGCACCTCGGACTCGTCCTTGAGCCGGGCGACGACGTCGACGGCGTCGCCGCGCACGACGGTCGCGTCCGGCCAGTCGAGGGGTCCGTCCAGTGTGGTCGACACCACCGTTGCCGGGAGGCTCCTCATCCGGGTGACCCATGGGTCACGGACATCGGACTCCTCGGTGCTCGAGGCCAGCATCCGAGCGAACGCCCGATACGTGTTGGCCCCGAAGACCATCCGCTGCTCCTCGATGTACAGGGCGAGGCGATGCTCGAGCAGCTCGGGGCCTTGCTTGCCCCAGTAGCCAGTCCAGTTGCCGCTGGCGGCGCCGAAGCCGTCGAGGCTGGAAAAGACGTCGAAGGTGTAGGTAGCGGTCATGGCGTTCTCCTCGAGTACGGTTGATCGGGTGTGTGGATACAGACTGGAAACCACGGCGGAACTCATCGCCGTTGGCTCCTGGTGTCCGGCCGCGCGCGATGCAGGTGGGCTCGTTCGGCCGGCCAGCGGCGCTGTCGTCGCGGGTTGGCTGTTCCGGTAGTGGGCTTTCGGGTGGTGTCGATGCGGCGCGGTGGTGCAGACCGGGGCCGGGTGGATCCGGGTGGAAGATGTTCATGGGGGGCGTCGGTCCAGCCCGCTTTGACGGGTCTGCAGGAAGGCGCGCTCGGTCTCGTTGGTGGCCAGCGCCATGGCCTGGTCGTAGGCGGCTCTGGCCTCCACGACGCGTCCGAGCCGGGCCAGGAGTTCGGCCCGGGTGGCGGGAAGCCGGTGGTAGCCCGGTAGCTCGACCTCTTCCAACGCGGCGAGCGCGATCGCCGGTCCGTGTACCTCGGCGACCGCGACCGCACGGTTGAGCTCGACGATCGGGGTCGGCGCGAGCGTGCGGAGCTGGTCGTAGAGCGCTAGGACCTGGGTCCAGTCGGTGGCGGCGCCGTCGGTGTGGACCGCGTTGATCGCCGCCTGGATCTGGTACGGGCCGGGCCGGTTGCGTCGCAGGCAGCGGCGAACCAGGTCGTGGCCCTCGGCGATGAGCGTCTGGTTCCACAACGACCGGTCCTGGTCAGGCAGGAGCACCAGCTCGCCGGTCGGGCCGAGCCGGGCCGGGCGGCGCGCCTCGGTCAGCAGCAGCAGGGCGAGCAGGCCGAGGGCTTCGGGTTCGTCGGGCATCAACGCGGCGAGCTCGCGGGCGAGACGGATCGCCTCGGCGCACAGGTCCGTTCTGATCAGCGGTCCGGCGGTGGCCGCGTAGCCCTCGTTGAACATCAGGTAGAGCACGGTGAGCACGGGCGGCAGCCGGTCCGGCAGCTCATGTTCGGCGGGGACCCGGTAGGGGATGCCGGCGTCGCGAATCTTCTTCTTGGCGCGCACGATGCGCTGGGCGACGGTCGCCTCCGGTACCAGGTAGGCCCGGGCGATCTCCGGCACCTCGAGGCCGCCGAGCAGGCGCTGCGTCAGGGCGGTCCGCGCGTCCGGACCGAGCGCCGGGTGGCAGCAGGTGAAGATGAGCCGCAGCTGGTCGTCCTTCACCGGTCCCACCTCCTGGGGCTCGTCCTGGTGGTGCAGCAGCAGGGCCTGGGCGTGCCGGGCCTCACGGGTCGACTCGCGGCGAAGCCGGTCGACGGCCCGGTTGCGGGCGGTGGTCACGATCCAGGCGCCCGGGTTGGGCGGCGCCGTCTCCCACTTCGGCACGGCCGTCGTGAACGCGTCCTGGACCGCTTCCTCGGCGAGGTTGATGTCACCGAGGAAGCGGGCCAGTGTGGCGACGCAGCGGCCGTACTCCGCGCGGTAGATACTCGCCAGGTCCATGGCTCAGGCGTTGGACAGCTCGTCGAACGGCCGCACCTCGACCGGTCCCATGCAGGCCGCCGCGCACTTCTCGGCCCAGACCAGCGCCTCGTCCAGGTCCGCGCACTTGATGACCCAGAATCCGGCGATGTGCTCCTTCGTCTCGGCGAACGGCCCATCGCTCATGGTGGTGGTGCCGCGCTCGATCCGCACGACGGTGGCGCTGTCCGCCGGCAGGAGACCTCCGGCGAAGACCCAGGCGCCCGCGGCCTGCATTTCGTTGCCGACCCGGTCGGTCTCGCGGAACATGATCTGCGTGTCCTCGTCCGACAGTCCCGGCTCGCCTTCGACGGTGTGCACGGAAAGCAGGTACTGCTTCATGGTGGTCCTCCGATAGCTCGATGGTGGGATGGTGGTAGGAAACGCCGGGTCAGGCGGCCAGGCGACGAGCGACAGCGGGAATCACGATCGCGGCCGCGACCAGGTGGGTGAGCATCAGCAGCGCCTTGGTGGCCGGCCCGGCGTCCGCGATCGCGTCCGGCACCAGCGACAGGACGGTCAGCACCACCGTCGCGCGGACGAACGTGCGCCGCGGACGCCGGGCGAAACGGGCCAGCACCGCCGCGATGGCCACGCCGATCAGCGAGAAGACCGCGGTCAGCACGCCGAACCCCGTGACCGGGATCGGGACGCCGCCCATGTCGAGGCTGATCCCCGCCGCGTGGCCGGCGGCGGCGACGGCCATGGTGGCGGCGCTCGCGACGACCGTGGCGG
>JAWWOJ010000265.1:0-4455 GCA_033851885.1 Frankiales bacterium
GGGGGTGAGAGCGTGCGTGAACGACGCGCCGCGGTGCACGAGATGACCCAGGGCGCTGGACGGATGGTCGGCGACGTATCGAGCCAGGTCAGCCTGGTGCAGGCCGTCGACGCTGAGCAGCAGGACGTGCCTCGCAGGGTGTCCCTGGGCATGAGCGGGCGGCACCGCGACAGCGAACGGGATCAGGCCTCCAGCCGTCAGGGTTGCGCAGGTTCCTGCCAGGGCGCGACGTCGACGTGACACGAGGGCTCCTCACTGGCGGCACCCGTGCACCACCGACAAAAGGGACGTTGCGCACCCCGAGTGACATCAGAGCGAACCCCCGCCGACGTCGAGATGAACCCGTCTCAGGCGGGGCCTGTGGTCAGGCTGACGTCAGGGATCGCCCACCGATCGGCCCTCGCCACGAGCCTTCCCGCGCTCCCACCCGAGCGTTCCCTTGGCGTTGTCCTTTATGTCCGGTTCGCTTCCTAGCCTCCGGCGCAGGTCGCGGCCCCCGTCGTGACCGCGACAAGGAGGTCCCGTGAAAAAGCTCTCCCGCACCATCGTCTGGGTCGGAGGCGTCGGCACCGGCTTCAGCCTGCTGCTCGCCGCCACCGCCTTCGGCGCCGAGTCACCCACCCAGGTCGGCCCACGCAACGACCACACAGCTGTCGTCCCGACCGGGCACCGTGTGACACCGACAGGTCGTCAGACGGCGCTCGGCGACCTGCCGTTGGGACAGGCCCTCTCGCCGGACGGCCGGACCCTGCTGGTGTCCAACGACGGCCAGGGCCAGCAGTCCCTGCAGGTCGTCGACGTGGCGAGCGGCGCCGTCGTGCAGACGTTGCCCTACACCGCACCCGCGTCGCTGTTCGTCGGTGTGGCCTTCAGCCCCGACGGTCGATCGGCGTACGCCAGTGGGGGAGGGTCGCAGTCGATCCACCGCTACTCGGTCTCCGGTCAGCACTTGGACGAGGGGTCCGCCCTGGCGTTGCCGAAGACCTCGCCGACGGCGCTCCGAGCGCGCAGATCAAGCACGTCTTCTACGTGGTGCGGGAGAACCGCACCTACGACCAGATCCTCGGCCGCGACGCGCGCGGTGACGGCGCGCCCGACCTGGAGCTGTTCGGTGACAACGGCACCCCGGGTCCGAGCGGCGGAATCACCCCCAACGCGCACGCCCTCGCCCGGCGCTTCCCGCTGCTGGACCACGTGTACGCCGACAGCGAGGTCAGCGTCGACGGGCACCTCATCACCTCCGGCGCCTACGCCACCGACTTCGTGCAGCGGGCCCTGCACGCGAACTACTCCGGGCGCGGTCGGATCGCCGACTTCGGGCAGTCGCCCGTGACGCTGCCGCCGAACGGGTTCCTGTTCGACCAGGCCGCCAGGCAGGGCATCAGCGTCCGCAACTACGGCGAGTACAACGCCGGCAACCTGCCCGCCGGCAACGACGGCCGTCCCACCTTCGCGCAGTCGGCCTCCGACATCGTTCCCGGCTACCCGCTGTTCTTCGGCTGCGAGACCGCTCCCACCGCTGCCGACCGCGACGCCGTGTGCGACACGGACTCCGGGACGCTGCAGACCGGCGCGAAGCTCACCAGCAGCCGGTTCGACTTCTTCCAGGCCCAGCTCACCGCGCAGATCGCCAGCGGCACCGTGCCAGCGCTCAGCTACCTGACGCTGCCCAACGACCACACCAACGGCGTCAAGGCCGGCTACCCGACACCGTCGGCGCTGGTCGCTGACAACGACCTGGCTCTCGGGCAGCTCGTGGACCTGATCAGCCACAGCAGCATCTGGCAGAGCTCAGCCATCATCGTCGTCGAGGACGACGCGCAGGACGGCGCCGACCACGTGGACGCCCACCGGATGCCCGCCTTCGTCATCTCGCCCTGGGCCCGCCCGGGGGCCGTCGTGCACACCCGCTACGACCAGGTCTCCGCGCTGCGCACCGTCGAGATGCTCGTCGGCCTGCGACCGCTCGCCCTCACCGACGGCCTCGCCGAACCGATGTACGACGCCTTCCTCCCGGCCTCGGCGCACCCGGACGTCCGGCCCTACGACGCGATCGCCCCGCAGCACTCCCTCACCGCGGTCAGTGCGGTCACAGCCCCCGGTCTCGAGGGAGCACTGCCGTACGAGATACCTGACCTGGTGCCGCAGTCGCTGTTCGACGCGGCGCTGTGGCACAGCGTCTACGGGCCCGCCGCCGTGGCTCCGCCACCCGGACCCGGCGCGTCGGCCGCCGAGGAGCAGCGCGCCCGGGCTGTGGAGCAGGCCTGGCGAGCCGGACTCGACCCCGCGCTGTGGCTGCGGGCGAACCCACGAGGGGAATCCTGATGACCGAGCTGTCCCGCCGCACCCTGCTGCGCGCCACCGGCGTCGCGGCCCTCTCGGCGCCGGTGCTGTGGCGGCAGGCCGCCGTCGCCGGCAGCCCACTTGCCGAACAGGTGCACCTCACCTTCGGCGCCGACGCCGCGCGGGAGATGACTGTCAGCTGGACGACCGCCGGCGCCGTGCGCAACCCGCGGGTCCGGCTCGGTTCGGCGACCGGCGGCTACGGCACAACGGTGCCTGCTCGCACCCGCACCTATACCGACCACGCCACCGCGCGGGAGATCATCACCCACCACGCCCGGCTGCCCAGACTGGCGCCGGGCACCTCGCACGTCTATGAGGTCCTGCACGACGGCACGACTCCGGTGACCGGCACGTTCCGCACTGCCCCCACGGGACGGTCCGCGTTCCGGTTCACGTCCTTCGGAGACCAGGGAGTCGACAGCCCGAACCTGCGCGGTGGCACCAGGTTCAGCTCCGAGATCGTCAGCCACATCGAGGCTCGGCAACCGCTGTTCAACCTCATCAACGGGGACCTCGCGTACTCCGACCTCAACGCCGACCCCGCAGCCGCCTGGGATGCCTGGTTCCGGATGAACGAGGCCTCCACCCGGCACCGGCCCTGGATGCCCGCTGCCGGCAACCACGAGAACGAGACCGGCAACGGCCCGACCGGCTACCGCGCGTTCACCACCCGATACACGGTCCCCGACAATGGCGTACACGGTCTGGCCGGGCACTTCTATGCCTTCACCGTCGGCGCGGTCCGGTTCGTCGTGCTGCAGAACGACGACGTTTGCCTGCAGGACGCGGGGAACTTCTACGTCCGCGGCTACAGCGGCGGGGCACAGAAGCACTGGCTGGATCGGACCCTCGCAGCCGCGCGGCGGGACCCGGGTATCGACTGGGTGGTGGTCGTCATGCACCAGCTCGTGATGAGCTCGGCCCTGAGCGGCAACGGCTGCGACCTCGGGGTCCGCCAGGAGTTCGCCCCGCTGTTCGACAAGCATGGCGTCGACCTCGTGCTGTGCGGCCACGACCACGACTACGAACGCACCCACCCGGTCCGTGGCGTCGACCGCACCAGCGCCACCCTGACACCGCACGTCGCGTCGACCCGCACCGACCTGGTGGACACGACGAAGGGGGCCGTGCACATGGTCCTGGGTGGCGGCGGCTCCTATCCTCTGAACGTCTACGGCGGCCAAGGACAGCAGCGGGTCGCCAAGGTCATCACTGGCAAGGCAACGACGGACACCGAGCTCGAGCTCGCGCCGTGGTCGGCCGTCACCGACCCCATGCAGGCATTCGGGTTCGCCGCTTTCGACGTCGATCCGGGCACCCGTCCCGGTGGGTTGACCAGCATGAAGGTCACCACCTACCGCAGCCCGCTGATCCCTGGCGGGGCCCCGACCCCGTACGACGTGTTCACCCTCCAGCGCCCCCGCTCCGACGGCCCGGTCAGACGCTGAACCGCACGATGCACGCCCCACCGGCGACGAGGCTGTAGAGCGCGAACGGCGTGAGCGTCCGAGTCTCGAAGTACCGCACCAGGAAGCGGACCGACAGGTAGGCCGCAGCAAAGGCGACGACCACGCCGACGAGGATCTGACCGTGGATGTGGTCGGCGGCGTGGCCCGCGAGCGAGGGGAGCTTCAGCACACCCGCGGCGAAGATGACGGGAGTGGCGAGCAGGAACGAGAACCGGGCCGCATCCTCGTGCGACAGCCCACGGGTCATCCCTCCGACCATCGCCACGCCGGAACGGGAGATCCCAGCGAACAGTGCCGCTATCTGGAAGACCCCGACACCGAAGCCCTCCTTGAAGCTGAGGTCCAACACCGGCCGGGTCCCGCGCTGGCCGGCTTCACCAGCAGTCACGGCTTGCTCGGAGGTGCGGCGCAGGCGTTCCCCGACCAACAGCACGACCCCGTTGATCGTCAGGAAGATCGCGGCCGCCAGTGGCTTGGCGAAGATGGTCCGGAAGGTGTGCTCCAGGGCCAGGCCGGTGATCCCGACCGGGATGGTGGCGATGACGATGAGCCACGCCAACCGACTGTCGTCATCGTCGGCGACGACCCGCCGAGCAGCGATGCTCGGCCGCAGACTCCGCAGGAACCCGGTGATGATCCG
>JAWWOJ010000140.1:0-4807 GCA_033851885.1 Frankiales bacterium
CCGATGTTGGCGTCACGTTGACTGCGGGGCTGCTCGCGGGTCCGGTGCCGACCGAGTTGGTCGCGGCCACGGTGATGGCGTACTGCGTGCCGTTGGTCAAGCCCGTCAGCTGGGTGCTCGTCGCTCCGCTCACCTGCGTGGTGATCGGTTCGGCGGTGGCCGGTGACGCCGTGACGGTGTAGCTGGTGACGCTCGAGGTACCTTCGTCGGTCGGCGCCGCCCACGAGATGTTGGCCGCCTGGTCTGTCGGAGTCGCCTGCACGTTGGTCGGCCCGCCCGGCGGGGCCGCCCGTCGCGGGAGGACGTAGATCGGTGGGCTGCTCTCGGGGCTGGTGCCGACCGCGTTGGTGGCCGTAACGGTGATCGCATACTCCACGCCCTCGTGCAGACCGGTGAGCGTCGTGCTGGTTCCGGTCGTCACGTCCTTGGCGAACGCCTGATCGCCCGGGCATCCGCACAGCGTCTGGTGGGTGGGCCTGGCGAGAACCCGGTAGGAGCTGATCGGGCTACCACCGTCGTCAGCCGTTGCCACCCAGCTCACCTCTGCCGTGCCGTTCCCGGTGAAGGCGTCCCCGGACGTCGGCTCGCCGGCTGTCGCGCTGACGCCGCTCGGAGCGCTGGGGGCGCTCGTCGACTCGCTCGCTTCCACCGTCGCCGCGTGAGCCGAGCCCGCATGTCCGACGCCATACATGAGCATCGAGCACGCCACGAGACCAGCCAGGCCGACCCGATAACCGGCGCTCATGATGAGGCGTGCCTTGAGAGCCAACTCCGACTCCTATCCGTCCGCCGGGACGCGCAAGCGACCCGAATGAAGAGGTTCAGTGCTGACGTTGCCAGAGCCGAGGCGGGAGCAACCCACCCCTGACCTCAGGCCAGCAACACCTATCCGCGCCGCCACCGTCCCAGTGCGTGGCCACAGACGACGTGCTGTTGTTCACCGACTACATGGAAGCAGGCCAGGGTAGGGAACTCCGCGGGCGCTCAAACCGTAGACTGAGCCAGTGAAACTCGTCCGGAAGTTGAATGACTTGGATGGACGCCTTGGTCTGGCGCCCAGGAGTGACGAGTCCTGGCTCTCGTTCTTCTCGCGCGGCAAGCCCCGGCACCCGCTTCGGGCAGCTCTCGCAGAGGCGAACCGGCGACTGTCCGCCTTGGAGAAGCGCGTGGCCGACCTTGAGCGTGGCAGTCAGTAGCAATCCCTGAACTACGGGGAGGCGGCGCTCGCCTCAGTTCGGGCCCGACGCCCGATCGAAGCGCGTGACCTTCCGCGTCACCTTCGAAAACAGCGACCGCGTGGGGCGCATCCCGGCGGAGAGTTACCGCAGCGACCCGCCGTGGGTCGAGTTCCTCGTGAGCGAGGGGCAAGGGCTGAGCGTCACGGAGCGAGTCGTGACGAGGCTCGACGGGCGTCTCATCGCACGCATCGGCACAACGGGATAGCCCGGCCCTGTGCGCCCTGCTGCCGGGAGGCGGCCACACTCCTGCCGACATGGCGCAGGTCGTAGTGCGACCTACGCGAAGCCGTCCGTGCCAGATCGTGGGGTTGGCGTGTGGATGCCGTATCTCCACCAGGATCGGAACCCGATGAGCGGGAAGAGGGCCAGCCCTATGCCGATGACGAACATGACCCGTGGATTGCGTCCGCGCCTTCCGACGTCCCACCACATGACGCCTATGGCGCAGGTTAGATAGGCGTAAAACGCGGCCAGGACGGTTCCGTCAACGCTGCCTCTCACATTGACTGCTGACCAGACGACCGCCACGCCGGTGGCCAAGCTGAGCCAGAACGGCTGCGTACTGGGCTCGGCCATGCACCAACCTTGCCCAGGAGGCTCCGTTTGCACACGAGCCGCCGGGAACCCGTTAGCTGAGTTGCAGTCGTCAGGGATGCCTGGCAGGAGGCACGAGCTTCAGTCGTTGTAGCTGCACCGAGGGGTGCGCCCCAACGCAGTCATCAACGGCCTGGAGTCCTTCCCCGTCGGTGTGACAACCATCCGGGCCGGTTCCGGGCTTATATCAGGGCATGGGGCAGCGCGAAGACGACTTCGACGCCTTCGTCGCTGCCCGCAGCCAGGCGCTGTGGCGCACGGCGTACCTGCTCACCGCCGACCGGCACCTCGCTGAGGACCTCCTCCAGACTGCCCTGGTCGAGACCTGGCGCCGGTGGTCGCGCATCGAAGGGCTAGAGCACACCGAGGCCTACGTCCGCCGGATCCTTGTCACCTCGCACCTGAAGAGCACCCGGCGCAAGGTGCGGGTCCGACTCGGCGACGTCCCCGACATCGGGGTGTACGACGGTGAGCCGCCGACCGACCTGCTCCGCGCACTGCGGGAGCTGTCCCCGGCGCAGCGCGCGGTGGTGACGCTGCGGTACTTCGACGACCGCACCGAGGCGCAGACCGCCGAGCTGCTCGGCTGCTCGGTCGGCACCGTGAAGAGCCACCACGCCCGCGCGCTGGCCAGGCTCCGCTCCCTTCCGTTCCTGACCAGTGAGGCGTCGCCATGACGGAATCGCTGCGCGAGGCGCTGCACCGTGAGGCCAACGCGGTCTCCCCGCCCGAGCTGTTCGGTCCGGCGCTGCGTGCCCGGCCGCGAAAGGTACGTCGCGGCCGTTGGGTCACGCTCGGTGCCGTCGTCGCCGCCGCGGCGGCAGCCGCCGTGCTGGCGGTGACGCTGCCGGCCTCCCACGACAGCATCCGGCTGCCGGGCGGGGGGGACGCGCAGCCGATCCTCGACGCCGCCGACCGGGCCGCGAAGGGCAACGGCGGGAAGGCCGTGAACGTCGAGGCGGTGAAGACCACCCGCGGTGCCGCCGGCGATTTCACCGGCCACCCCACCACCAACACCGAGGAAGTGGTGTGGGTGGTCCAGGTGAGCGGCAGCCACTACGTGTGCGGCGCCTGTTCGATGCCCCCGGGCGCCACGGCTCCGCGCGGCGACTACCTGACGATGGTCCTGCGTGCCTCGGACTGGCAGGGCACGGACGGCGGCATCTCGCCGCAGCCGTCCGACCTGCGCCCCCTCGGCGACCTCACCGCGCTGCGGGGGACGACGGTGGCGAGCGACCGGGCCGCACTCATCGACCGGTGCGTGGGCCACGAGCACCCGGACTACACGACACCGCCGTCCTTCTCGCCGGCGGACTACCTCGGGCTAACCGAGAGCGAGGCGGCCACACTCGCCGCCCAGCAGGGCCAGGGCGGCCTCAGGGTCGTCTGCCGGGACGGCGAGGGACTGGCCAGGACCTCCGACCTCCGACCGACCCGGGTGAACCTCATCCTCGAGGACGGCAAGGTCATCTGGGCTGGTCGGTTCTGAGGCTCCCGAACTCGTCGGGGAGCACGAGGAAGACGCGGGCGAACCGTGAGCTACCCACCAGCTCCCGGAGCAGCGCGCGGCCGGTCGATCTGCTGCCGCAATTGAGGACGTGTGCCGCTTCCGAGCGTGAGGAGCATCCTTCTTTGCCCAGGCCAGCCCAGGGACGGTAGCCGGCTACTCGCCCGCTTGGGTGGCCCGCTCGAAATGTCCGCAGCTGACCTGACGAGCCTCTAGCCTCACCCGGTGCGCGCGACCGACCCTGCGACGAGACGCTTCTGCTCCCCGTGGAACAAGGCTGCCGTCGTGACGGTGTTTCTTGTGACCGCCGCCGGCATAGCCACGGACTCTGCTGCACCTGACGGGCGCGCGACCCAGGCGGTCCTCGCCACGGTCTGTGTCGTTCTGGCCACACGCTTCGCGCGTGTCGGCATCACTATCACTGAGGAGGCGGTGACGGCGCGGAACGCACTCTGGACCGTCCGCGAACACCCAAAGGCTGTGGTGAGCGTCGGGCTGGAGTCGCGCTGGTACCTCAAGACCTACGGCGCGCTTGCCGTCCTTCGGCTTCTCAGCGGGAGGCGAGTCGCCTGCATCGGGTTGTCGGGACTAGGCCGTCGCACCGATCAGAAGGTGACCGAGATTGCCACGATCTTGGGTGTGCCGCGCATCGACGGTCAAGTCCGCTTGGCCGCGACGTACGCGGATCGAAGCCACCACCCCTGACAGGAGGTGCCGTGTCCTGGCCCGGCTCACCCAACTGTTGGCGACGGGTAACGACGTCTTCTCCTCGGACGTCACCGCAGGCCACGGCGAACGGGACCAGGCGCTCTTCATCTTGCGGGTCGCAAGGAGCTGGGCGCATGTGGCTGCCCGTTCGGCGGTAACGTCGCCTCGCTCATGAAGAACGCGCGGGAACTGCTCTCCCGCGCGGTGACATGGCAGGGGACGCTGTGGGGTTGACCAGTGATGAGTGGTTGGACCGAGAGTTCTTCCCGGTCGTCGCATCCCTGCCCGACATGTCGGAGCCCGACGTAACCGACCAAATGCGGACGCTGGCAGCGATCATCGGACTGAAGATGATGGGATCGATCGACGCGTTGGTCTCCGTCGGGGTCGTCACGGCTGAGCAGGAGGAGCGCTGTCGCACGGCGCTCGAGGCGAAGGGGCTCAAGGAGGAGCGCAAGACCGTCGTGAGCTTCTCGAGCGCCGTGTCAGGTCTCGTGACCGCTGGCCGTCTCGCTCCCACCGCACCGGCGTCAGTCGTCAAAGACCGACTGCGCAAGGTCGTCGGCGCCAACCAGATCGTTGGTCTCGTTGAGGATGAGCCTTGCACGCTTGTCTCGGTCGAGATCTGGGGGCAGAGAGTGCGCGCCGGACTCCTCATCGAGGTCGGCGACGAGGCAGGAGAACTCCAAACCGAGCGCCATCGGCAGCTCGCGGACTGGTTGCACGCCAAGCGCATCGGTGAAGCCACCGACGCCGATCG
>JAWWOJ010000323.1:0-5430 GCA_033851885.1 Frankiales bacterium
CTGGACCGGCTCCGGGCTGGGCGACGACCTGGCGCTGCTCGCGGTCGAACTGCCCAGCGACTGAGTCAGACGAGGGCCCAGACCCGCTTGCCGCCCGGCGTCGGCTCGCACCACCACTGCCGGGCGACCGCCTCGAGCAGCACCATGCCCCGGCCCGACTCGGCCGTCGCGACCGGCACGGTGCGCGGCCGCGGCGGGGCGGAGCTGCCGTCGGCGACGCTCAGGACCAGGCAGCCGTGGTCGCAGACCACGTCGTAGTCGATGGGCGGATGGCCGTGCCGCAACGCGTTGCCGAGCAACTCGGTCACCGCGAGCTGGGCGGCGTCGCAGCGCTCGGTGCCGATGCCGTGCTGGGCGCAGACCGAGCGGACGTGCGCGCGCGCTGCGCGCACCTCACTCGCCATCGTCAGCTGCGTCATCGGCCTCCTCATCTTCGAGGATGCCCGGGCTGCCCCACGCCACACCCACTGCACGCAACGCTGTCCTGGCCGTTAGGGCGTGACCGGGGCGACCTTGGGGCAGTGCGCCAACAGGTCCGAACAGGTCCGGACCGCGCCGGTGCGCGGGTCCGTGAGCCGGTACCCCGAGTAGTAATAGAAGGACAGCGACCCCGTGACCGGGATGCCCCTGACCAGGTACGGCACGTTGCCCTTCGCGGCGTCCCATGTACCCGTCCCGATCGAGACGGTTCCCAGCCGGTTGGTGTCTGCGCTGCCGTCGTACCGGCCCAGGTTGGTGAGCCGGTCGAAGGCGGCCACTGGCGTGTAGGGGTTGGCGCTGCCTCGCACGTAGCGGTCGAACCACGCCAGCGTCCAGTAGAAGGCGAACCGCTCGGAGAGCTGGTTGGAGGGCAGCACGAGCGGGATGTAGGAGTAGGTCAGGTGCGTGCCGTTGCGGAAGGACACCAGCTCGGAGTCGATGCCCGCCTTCGCCAGGCTGAGGTAGCCCGCGTCTCCGTTGAGGCCGCCTGCGTTCGCGTCGCCGTGCGGGTCGGGTACGGCGGTCGCGGGCTGCACGTTGAACTCGTAGTCGTTGGTGGTGGCCAGCGCCGGTGCGTGCAGCCTGGTGGCCCGAAAAGCCTTGGGAACACTGACGTTCTTGGCGCAGTTGGCCATGGCGACCGGCCCCAGGTCGTCCCACGCGACGATCGCCTTGACGCGGCTGTCGCACTGGCCCACCCAGCTCACCGCGGCGGCACCGAGCGAGTGCCCGGCGATGGCGAGCCGGGCATGGTCGAGCATCCGGTGGCCCGGGTTCTTCGCCGAGTCGAACCAGGACAGCGAGTCCTCCGCGCCCTGGTAGAAGTTGTAGTTCTGCTGGTACGGCACGCCGAGGCAGCTGCCCGGTGTGCAGTGCGCCGGCAACAGGTCGGAGTCGCCCTGGCCCTGCACGTCATAGGTGAGGACCTCGTAGCCGTATTGCGCGAGGCCCTGGGCGGCCCAGTAGTAGAGCTGCTCGTAGGCCTGGATCGAGCCGTCGGTGATGACGATGCCGGGATAGCCGGCGGCCGGCTTCTTCGCGGCCTTGGGCGGCATCCAGAGGTGGCCGTGGAGCTGTGCCCCGTCGCTGCTCGCGAAGGTCACGCGGGTGACGGTGCCTCCGGTCGCCTTCGACCACGCCTCCGTCGTGCGGAAGGCGTCGGCGGCCTGCGAGCCCGGGACCAGCGTCGTCACGCCGCCGTGCACGTGCCCCGGCCCGTCGGCGGCCTGCTCCTGCGCCTGCGCGGCATAGAGCGCCGAGCCCTCGGTGACGTTGGCGGTGCCGTAGGCCGGGCTGGCCGCCTGGTCGCGGATGCGCAGCGTGGCGCAGTACTGGTTGAGGGCGTCACGGGCGATCCAGGCCGGGTTCGTCACGACGCCGCCGACGACCTGGGGGTCGATCCGGGTGGCCGGGGCGAAGCACCGGGCGTCGACGCCGGTCGTCGGCAGCGGGTCCGCGGCGGCCCAGGGGACCATCGTCGCGAGGGCCAGGGCGACCAGTGCCAGACGTGTCCGCATGTTTCACGTGTTCGACGAACGTGTGTCGATCCCTGCTGTGTGAAGGAGGTCACGCACCTGCTGCTAGCAGGCTGCTTGCAACTGCTAGCACCCGGCGTTAGCGTGGGTGCTGTCAGTCCGCCGCAACGCAGGAGGTGCTTGGAGATGCCCGCTATCGGTCAGCTCGGTGAGTACATCCGCGAGCAGCGGGAGACGGCCAAGATCAGCCTGCGCGAGCTGGCGAAGTCGGCCGGCGTCAGCAACCCCTACCTCAGCCAGATCGAGCGGGGCCTGCGCAAGCCGAGTGCCGAGATCCTGCAGCAGATCGCCAAGGGCCTGCGCATCTCTGCCGAGGCGCTCTACGTCCAGGCGGGCATCCTCGACCAGCGCGCGGCGAGCCCTGTGGTCGACGCGATCCTCGCCGACGACGTGCTGACCGAGCGGCAGAAGCAGGTGCTGCTCGAGATCCACGACAGCTTCCGCAAGGAGAACGCGACCGCCGCTGTCCCCGCGGACGCGCCTGCGGACCTGACCGAGACCGCTGTCGCCGCGGTCAAGAAGGTCATGAAGAAACCCGCACCGAAGAAAGCAGCCGCGACGAAGCGGGCTGCCCCCACCACCACCCCTCACGCAAAGGAAGAGTCCCCATGAGCACCCTCACCGACAAGCTCCCCAAGCTCCCCGAGATCAAGCTCCCCGAGATCAAGCTGCCCGAGGTCCTCGACCTCGACGAGGCGAAGAAGCCCGCGTTCGCCGCGGCCGGCGTCGTCGACCTCTATGTCGAGCAGGTCAAGGAGCTCCCGGCGCAGGCCAAGAAGCTCTACGTCAACGCCACCGCCGACCTCACTGCCAAGCTCGAGGCCGCTCGCACCGAGCGCGCCACGCAGCTCAAGGCCGTCCCGGCGCAGGTGAAGGCCCTCCCGGCCAGCACGACCGAGTCCGCCAAGAAGCTGCAGGCCGAGCTGACCGCCAAGGTCACCAAGGCGCAGACCGACGCCACCACCTACTACACGAAGCTCGCGGCCCGCGGCGAGAAGCTCGTCGCCCAGATCCGCAAGCAGCCCACCACCACGGCCGCGATCGCCGAGGGCAAGGCCGCCGTCAAGAAGGCCGTCGACGACAGCAAGGCGTCCGCCACGGCCGCGAAGAAGGTCACCAAGACGACCGGCAAGGCCGTCGAGGACGCCGCCGAGAAGCTCGGCTGACGCTCGGCCTGACAGCTTTCCCGCACGACCCGCGACCCCCGTCGCTCGGACTCCCCCGGTCCGGGCGGCGGGGGTCGTCGGCGTGTGAAGATGGAGCGGTGAGCACCGTCGAGGGCTGGTTCCTGGCCCTGATCAACCTGGCCGTCATCGTGACCTGCCTCGTCGCCCTCATCGACGCGCTGCGCCGGCCCGCCCCCGCCTTCATCGCGCACGGCAAGCTCACCAAGCCGATCTGGACCGGCATCCTCGTCGCGGCCATCCTCGTCGCGCTGCTGCTGGGCTTCATCTCCTTCATCGGGCCGTTCGCGGTGGTGGCCGCGATCGTCTACCTCGTCGACGTCAAGCCGGCGCTGTCCGGCGGCAATCCCTGGTAGTCACCGGCAGCGGTGTCCCCGTCACGGTCGCCGCCCACGGCTTCGGTGCCTCGATCGCCGAGACGCGTCCGCTGCTGTCCGGCGTCCCCGGCACCAAGGTGTTCTACGAGGCCCGCGGCCACGGCGCCGCGGCACCCCCGTCGCGGGTCGGGTACGACGAGCTGGCCGACGATCTCGACCGCGTCGCCACCGAAGCCGGGGCCACCCAGGCACTCGGCGTCTCGCTCGGCGCCCACACCGTCCTGCGGCTGCTCACCCGGGTGCCGGACCGCTTCGCCAAAGCGGTGCTGTTCCTCCCGGCGGCCCTCGACACACCCCCGGTGCGCCGGGACGGGCTCGTCGAGGCGTTGGCCGCGGGCGACAGAGCGCGGGTGCTGGAGTGGGTGCGCGGGGAGCTGCCCCCGGGCCGGGACACCGAGCGCTACGCCGCCGCCCGCACGGCGTACCTGCTGTCCTCGCCGGGGCTGCTCGCGCTGCTCGAGGGACTGGACGAGCCGCCGGTGCCCGACATCGCACTGCTCGGGGCCGTGACCACGGATGTCCTCGTCCTGGCGCAGGAGGGCGACCCGGTGCACCCGGCCCAGGTGGGGCGCGAGCTGGCTGCCGCGCTGCCGCGCGCGTCGCTGGTCGTCTTCGAGCACCCGGGGGTGCTCTGGAACGACCGGGCGCGACTGCGATCGCTGGTGCGGGGCCAGCTCGGTGACGGCTGAACTCGTCAGGAGTGCCCCGGGATGTCCAGATCTGGCCGTCACCCGGGTGAGTGAAGACGACCCGAAGCCGTCACCAGCCGTGCGGGGCCTCGTTGCTAGGACTGTCGCCGCAGTACTCCACCACCACCCGCGAAGGACTCACCCAGATGAACCCCATCGCCACCGTGCAGGCCGAGATCGAGTTGCGCCTCGTCGTCCCGGGCGGCCCGTCGCTGCCCGTGCTGGCCAACCTCCGCTACGACGTCGTCGACCCGTGGGCCGTGCGCGTCGCGTTCCAGACCGGCGGCGAGGGCGACGGCATCGTCGAGTGGATGTTCGCCCGCCAGCTGCTTACCGACGGTGTGGCTGCCGCGGTCGGCGAGGGTGACGTGCGCGTCTGGCCCGCCCTGCACGACGGCGAGCGCGTCGTCAACCTCGCGATGGCGTCGCCGTCCGGCGCCGCCCTGTTCGAGATCGACCGCGACGTGCTGGTCGAGTTCCTGCAGCAGACCTACGTCGCCGTCCCGACCGGCAGCGAGGACGAGGTCGTCGACCTCGACGCCGAGCTGGCCCTGTTGCTCTCGCTCTAGAGCCTCCCCAACGTTCCCCCGGTGGTGGGTGGACGGCGACCGAATGGCCCCCGCACCTGATGGTGCGGGGGTCCTTCGCTTCCGGTCACATCCCGGCGCGGAGGTCGAGGTCGTCCGGCGGCTGCTCGGGGGTCTTCCAGCCGATGTAGGGCTTGCCGAAGAACTCGTGCAGCACGTTGGCCCGGTCCACCATGTGCGTCCAGGAGCTCTCGAACGCGCCGAGGTCCTGTGCCTTGATGGCCTGCGTGACCGGCGCGTAGTCGTCCGCCAGGTAGGCCGACATCTCCGGCTCGTACTTCGGCCGGGACTCGGCGGAGAGCGCGAGCTGCTTCACCGCCGACTTGCTGTAGTAGGCCGCGAGCGGCCAGTTGCCGGCCAGCGCCGCGTGGTAGCAGCGGTGCAGCCGCGGCCCGACCTCGGCCATCAGCCGGTCCATGCCGGGCTGCATCCGGGCGAGCTCGTTGAGGGTCAGGTCCCGCTTGCCGTTGTTGACGGTGATGTCGTCCGGGTTCACGCGATCCACCCTAGGTCTCCGTGATCCACGGAGAGTTGCGGCGCTTTCGAGGAAAGCACGTCAACTCTCCGTGGATCACGCG
>JAWWOJ010000332.1:0-6560 GCA_033851885.1 Frankiales bacterium
ATGGATCGGCACGTCGGACACCGAACCGGCCTTCCCCAACGCGAAGCTGGTGGTGCAGCGCCACGAGATCGAGGCGATGGCGGACCTGCACCCGCTGCAGCGGCAGTGGTACCAGCCGGAGACCTACGAGGACCTGCGCGTCGACGCCATCGCGGCCCTCGACGGCGACGTCCTGCTCGGCCCCGGCGTCGCGCTGGTCGCCACCCCGGGTCACGCGCTGGGCAACCAGTCGCTGGTGCTGTCGACGTCCGACGGCATCTGGGCGGTGAGCGAGAACGTCATCGCCGTCGAGGCGATGGTGCCCGAGCACTCGAAGATCCCCGGGATGGCCAAGGGTGCCCGCACCTGGGGCCGCGAGGTGGTCCTGAACACCAACACGCCCGAGGCGCTCGCCGACCAGTACAACTCCGTGGTCAAGGAGAAGGCGCTGGTGGACCGATCACAACGAGACTCCCGCTTCCCGCAGTTCCTGCCGTCGTCCGAGCTGACGGCGTCGCGCTACTTCCCGGGCACCAAGCCCACGTTCACGACCGGTTCGATCACTCACAGGAGCACCTGACATGCCCGCCTTCAGCCTCGAGCTCAACGAGGACCAGCAGACCCTCCAGAAGTGGCTGCACGAGTTCTCGGTGAACGTCATCCGTCCCGCCGCCTCCGAGTGGGACGAGCGCGAGGAGACCCCCTGGCCGATCATCCAGGAGGCGGCGAAGGCCGGCATCTACTCCCTCGACTTCTTCGCGAGCACCTGGGGCGACGAGACCGGCATCAGCCTCCCCATCACGATGGAGGAGCTGTTCTGGGGCGACGCCGGCATCGGGCTGTCGATCGTGGGCAGCACCCTCGGGCTCGCCGGCATCCTCGGCAACGGCACCCCGGAGCAGCTCGCCGAGTGGGCGCCGCAGTGCTTCGGTACGCCGGAGGACCCGCGGCTGTGCGCGCTGGCCGTGTCCGAGCCCAACGCCGGGTCCGACGTCTCCTCCATGAAGACGACAGCGGCCTACGACGAGAAGACCGACGAGTGGGTCCTCAACGGCGTGAAGACCTGGATCACCAACGGCGGCATCGCCGACGTACACGTGGTCGTCGCGTCCGTCGACCCGGCGCTCAAGGCCCGCGGCCAGGCGTCCTTCGTCATCGGTCCCGACTCCAAGGGCAAAGGGCTGTCCCAGGGCCAGAAGTTCAAGAAGCACGGCATCAGGGCCTCGCATACCTCCGAGGTCATCCTCGACAACTGCCGCATCCCCGGCTCCCAGCTGCTCGGCGGCAAGGAGAAGCTCGACGCCCGCCTGGCGAAGGGGCGCGAGCGGATGGCCGCGATCGAGCGCGGCGAGAGCCAGGCGTCGGCGCGCGAGAAGGGCGGCCAGGCCGCCATGGCTACCTTCGAGGCCTCCCGGCCGTCGGTCGGCGCGCAGGCTGTCGGCATCGCCCGGGCCGCCTATGAGTACGCGCTGGAGTACGCCGGCACCCGGGAGCAGTTCGGCCGCCCCATCGTGCAGAACCAGGGCATCGCGTTCCAGCTCGCCGACATGAAGACCAAGATCGACGCCTCCCGGCTACTCGTCTGGCGGGCAGCCTGGATGGGCCGCAACGGCGTGCCCTTCACCTCGGGGGAGGGCTCGATGTCGAAGCTCTACGCCGGCGAGACCGCCGTCGAGGTGACCGACAAGGCCATCCAGATCCTGGGCGGCAACGGCTACACGCGGGAGTACCCGGTGGAGCGGTGGCACCGCGACGCGAAGATCTACACGATCTTCGAGGGCACCAGCGAGATCCAGCGTCTGATCATCAGCCGCGCGATCTCCGGCCACCAGATTCCGTGAGCGGGTGACGATCGCTGCGGACCGGGACGCCCGGCGGGAGTCGCTGCTCGTCGCGGCGGACCTCGTCGTGCAGCGGGACGGCGCCTCGGCGTCGATGGCGGCCATCGCGGCTGAGGCCGGCATCACCAAGCCCATCCTGTACCGGCACTTCGGGGACAAGAGCGGGCTGTACGCCGCCCTCGCCGAGCGCCACACCGACCGGCTGCTCGACGCCCTCGTGGATGCCCTCACCGCCGGCGGGACGTCCCGGGAGCGGGTGCACCGGACCATCGACACCTACCTGTCGGTCATCGAGGCCGAGCCGCAGGTCTACCGGTTCCTGGTCGAGTCGGAGGAGGCGGCCCCCGCGAAGGGCCCGGTGCGGGGCTTCCTGCGGCGGCTGCAGGAGCTGCTCGCGGCCGGCATCAGCCACGAGCTGCGGCTGGAAGCGGAGGACGAGCGGGCGGGCATCTGGGCGGCCGCGATCCTGGGCATGGTGCAGGCCGCGGGCGAGCGCTGGCTCGAGGTCCGGGACTGCTCACGGGACACCCTCGGCAGCCAGCTGACGGACCTGCTGTGGGGCGCATACGGACTCGCGAGCGCCGCCGCGCACGAGTGACCCGCGTCACCGCGGTGAAGAACGCCTGAATGGGGTAGGGCACCCGAGCCGCAACCCGCTACCCTCTGCCGCTCCACACACGAGCACAAGGTGCCCGATCGCGGGCACAGAACAGCGTCCTCGAGCGTTACCACCGCGCAGGACGTGAACGAAGGAGAGCCCAGGACCATGGCCACCGACTACGACACCCCACGGCGCAACGACGCCGACGACATGGGCGAGGACAGCCTCGAGGAGCTGAAGGCGCGCCGCGCCGAGGCGCAGAGCGGCAGCGTCGACATCGACGAGACCGAGCTGGCCGAGGCGCTCGAGCTGCCGGGCGCCGACCTGTCCGGTGAGGAGCTCACCGTCAAGGTGCTCCCCAAGCAGAGCGACGAGTTCACCTGCTCGTCGTGCTTCCTCGTGCACCACCGCAGCCAGCTCGCGAGCGACAAGGGTGGACGCCTCATCTGCCGCGAGTGCGCCGCCTAGCAGGTGAACAACCTGAAGCGGCCCGAGCTGGGCGCCTCCGGGAAGCGCCTCGCCGACCTGCTGGCCGACGACCTCGCGCCGCACCTGCCGGTCCGCGACCTGCTCACGCTGCGCGACCATCACCACGGGTTGTCCGGTGATGACCTCGCGTCGGCCCTCACCCGCAACGCCGCGATGACCACCGCCGGCATCGGCGCGGCCGCGGGTGCCCTGGCGGCCGTCGAGCTGGCCGCGCCGCCCGCCCTGCTGGCCGCGCCGGTCCAGCTCGCCGCCGAGACCCTGGCGATCATCGCGGTCGAGCTGAAACTCGTCGCCGAGCTGCACGTGGTCTACGGCCGGGCGCCGCACGGCACGCGGCGTCAGCTGGCGTTGGCCTACCTCACCTCCTGGGCGTCCAAGCGCGGAGTCAATGCCAGCACCGGCGGCCCCTCGCTGGCCGACGTCCTCAGCACCGCGGCCCGCCAGCAGGTCCGGCAGCGTGTGGTCCGGCGGCTGCGACGCAATCTCACGTCGCTCGCGCCGTTCCTCGCGGGCGCCGTCGCCGGCGCCGAGCTCAACCGGCGCGAGACCCGCGCCCTCGGTGCCGCCTTGCAGCGCGATCTCCGCCGCCCCCACTAGTCCGCGCTAGTCCTTACTAGTCGCTAGTGATCATCCCGAGGGGGTCCTCGAGGGCGATGTCGACAGCCTGAATTGCGGACATACCGTCAGCTTGCCCAACCTCACTTCGGCGACAGGCCCAGATGCAGACGACCCGGACCGGTGTGCAGAGCAGGGCCAGACGGGTGTCCGCTCGGCTCGTGGACGGGCTCCCCGAGGCGCGCTACGAGGCCGTCCTGGCCGTCCTGCGTACCGCGATCTGCCTGTCCGGCGGTGCCCTGCTCCTGGTGACCGGCGATGCGCATGCCGGCCTCGTGCTGCCCGCGGTCCTCAACGTCGCCATCGCCGTGGCGTCGCGCGGCCTCGCGACCTGGGTCGCCCGGGCGGCGACACCAGCCCGGGCCCGCGCCATCGGCGGCTGGTCGACGCTGGGCGACGTCGCGATCTACGCCGCGTACAGCTCGCTGTTCGCCGACCGTCCCGGCGCCGGCTCGCTGCTGGGTGTGTTCGTGCTGCTGGAGGGCCCCATCCGCTACGGGGCCTGGGGCCTACTGGCCACGGTCGTTCCGGTCGGGGTGGTTGCCGTCAGCTGGCCGCAGCTCGACGCGACGGGTCAGACCACCGGCGCCAACCAGGTGCTGCTGCTCTGCGTGCTGTTCGCGCTCCCGACGATCGTGCTGCGGGCACTCGTCATGCGTGGCAGCGCCCGGCTGCGCCAGGCGGAGTTGCAGTTCTCGACCGCTTTCGAGCACGCCTCGATCGGGATGGCGCTCGTCGACCTCGAGCTCACGGTGCTGCAGCTCAACCGTTCGCTGGCGCTCCTGGTCGGTGAACCGCCCACGGCGCTCATCGGGTCGTCGATCGAGCACACCGTCGACGCCCTCGACCGTGACCGCACCGCGGCCGCGCTGCGCAGCCTCAGCACCGCTGAGCCGAGCGTGCGGCTCGAGGTGCGGCTCAGGCGCCCCGACGGTGGCCTGCGGTGGGGTCACGTGTCGGCCACCCTGCTCCGCGGGACCGGCGGGGTGCCGTCCCGGATCGTCGTGCAGATCGAGAACATCACCGAACGCAAGCGCTCGGAGGCCATGCTCAGCCATGCCGCCGCGCACGACTCGCTCACGGACCTCCCCAACCGGAGCCTGCTGCTGGCCCGGTTGGACGCGGCACTGTCCCGCGGCGAGCAGGTGGGCGTGCTGTTCCTCGACCTGGACCGCTTCAAGGTCGTCAACGACGGGCTCGGCCACGCGGCCGGCGACCTGCTGCTCGTCCAGGTCGCCATCCGGCTCCGCGAGGTGATGCGGCCCGAGGACATGGTCGCCCGGCTCGGCGGGGACGAGTTCGTCGTGCTCTGCCGGCACGCGGAGGAGAGCGCCTCCGGCAACGTCGCGCAGCGCGTCCTCGACGTCCTCAACCGGCCCGTCACGACCGCCAACGGCGGCGAGCTCGTCATTGGTGGCAGCATCGGCATCGCGCTCGCCGGCCCCGGCGACAGCGGCGAGCTCGTGCTGCGCGACGCCGACACCGCCATGTACGCGGCCAAGCAGGCCGGCGGGGGGCGGTTCCGCTTCTTCAGCACCGAGCTGCGCGAGGCCGCGATCCACCGGCACGAGCTCGAGGTCGACCTGCGTGCGGCGCTGCGCGCCCGGGAGCTGGGTGTCGTCTACCAGCCGGTCATCAGCCTGGCCCACGGGCGGGTGCTCGGCTGCGAGGCGCTGGTCCGCTGGAACCACGTCCGACGCGGCCAGGTGTCGCCCGCAGAGTTCGTGGCCGTCGCCGAGCAGAGCGACCTCATCCTGGAGCTCGGCGACTACGTCCTGGGGCAGGCGCTGTCCGACGTCGCCCTGTGGCCCGCCTCCGACGGAGGCCCGCCCCCCACCGTCGCCGTCAATGTCAGCCTCCGTCAGCTGGTCAGCGCCGGGTTCCCGGCGCGGGTCGCCGAGGTGCTCGCGACCTCCGGCGTCGAGCCGACCCGGCTGTGCCTGGAGGTGACCGAGACCGTCCTCGTCGGCGACGTCGAGCCGGTCGTCGAGGTGCTCGAGAAGCTGCGCGACGTCGGTGTCCGGCTGTCCATCGACGACTTCGGCACCGGGCACGCGTCACTGACCTACCTCGCCCGGTTCCCCGTCGACCAGGTCAAGATCGACCAGTCGTTCGTCGCGGGGCTCGGCGTCGACGCGGGCAGTGCCGCCATCGTCGGTGGTGTCGTCGGCATGGCGCACACCTTCGATCTCCGCGTCATCGCCGAGGGGGTCGAGACGGAGACCCAGCTCGCGGCCCTGCGCGAGATGGGCTGCGACGCCGTACAGGGTTTCCTGCTCGGCGTGCCCATGACCCCGCAGGAACTGGCGTTCCTGCTGCGCCGCCGCGACGTCGACGGCGCGGTCCCGCGGCCGCGGGACGGCAGGATCGACCTGGCCGATCCCTCCACCGAGGAGGTGCGCCACACCACGCTGCTCGTCGAGGGCGCCAAGGCCGTCACCGGTCGCCTCGACCTGGAGTCGGTGCTGCAGCACGCGTTCACGACGCTCGCCGCGTCCGTCGAGTTCGAGGGCGGTGCGATCCTGCTGGTCGAGGACCAGCAGGTCCGGATCGCCGCCGGTCTGCCGGCACCCACCCCTGAGGCGATGGCGGCCCGCATCCCGCTGGGCCAGGGTGTCTCGGGGTCGATCGCCGTGACGGGCGAGCCGCGCTACCTGCCGGACATCACCATCGCCAGCACCGTGACCGCCAACCGCCGCAGCCAGGGCGCCTCCACAGGGGTGCGCAGCTGGTTCGGCGTACCGCTCATCGCCGAGGGCCGGCCGATCGGTGTGCTGCAGGTCGACTCGACGAAGGTCGACGCCTTCCGCGAGGCCGACCGGCTTGCGGTGCTGTCCTTCGCCCCGGTGGTGACCCTGGCGGTCGTCACCGCCCAGCGTGCCGCCGAGCAGCTCCGCCAGATCCAGGGCAGCTGAGCCCTACGGCCTGGTCCTGGGCAGGAAGCCGATGAGCAGCGCGGCCAGCAGGAACACGCCCACCTCGTAGACCAGGGCCCGCTCGAAGGCGTAGAGGTAGTCGAGCCGACGGCCGTAGTC
>JAWWOJ010000334.1:0-4368 GCA_033851885.1 Frankiales bacterium
GTTCAACTTCCCGTTCTTCCTCAACATCGTGAAGGTCGTGCCGGCGCTGGCGGTGGGCTGCACGGTCGTGCTCAAGCCCCACCAGTGGACTCCGCTCGACGCCTACGAGATCGCTCGCGCGGGTCAGGACGCCGGCCTGCCCCCTGGCGTCCTCAACGTCATCACGGGCGGGCCTGACCTGGGCGCGGAGCTGACCACCCACCCGATGGTGGACATGGTCACGTTCACCGGATCGACGGCGACGGGACGGGCGATCATGGCTGCCGCTGCCCCCACGGTGAAGCGTCTCCAGCTCGAGCTCGGAGGCAAGAGCGCTTTGATCATCCTGGACGACGTACCCGAGCAGCACGTCGCAAGCATGGGCGTGGGATCGTCCATGATCCACGCCGGCCAGGGCTGCGCCATCCTCACCCGCGTGCTGGTGCCCGAGCACCTGCTGGACGCCTACCTCGAGGGCGCCAAGGCCTCACTGTCCTACCTGAAGGTGGGCGACCCGGCCGAGCCGGACACCATCATCGGTCCGTTGATCCGCGAGCAGCAGCGTCAGCGGGTCGAGGGCTACGTCCAGACGGGCCTGGACGAGGGCGCCGAGCTGATCTTCGGCGGCCGCCGACCGGAGCACCTGACCAAGGGCTTCTTCTACGAACCGACGCTGTTCTCCAACGTCGACAACAAGATGCGCATCGCACAGGAGGAGATCTTCGGCCCAGTCCTCACCGTCCAGACCTACAAGGACGAGCAGGAAGCCATCCGGATCGCGAACGACTCGATCTTCGGGCTGGGCGGGGGCGTCCTGACGGCGAACACCGCACGCGGCTTCAACGTCGCACGGCAGCTCCGCACCGGGTCCGTCAACGTCGAGACGGTGGGCTCCTCCGTCAGCAACTTCCAGGCGGCGGGCGGCACGGGGCCCGGCTGGGGCCCGTTGCCCGGTGGCATCGGCATCACCGGCGTCTTCGGCGGCTTCAAGCAGAGCGGCGTCGGTCGGGAGTGGGGCCACCACGGCATGGAGGAGTTCACCGAGCTGAAGACCATCTCCTGGGGCTGAACCGCCTCCTGTCGCTACAACAACTCGAGGATGGTGGCGTTGGCCATGCCGCCGCCTTCGCACATCGTCTGCAGGCCGAACCGCACGCCATTCGCCCGCATGTGGTGCACGAGCGTCGTCATGAGCCTGGCGCCGGAGGCACCCATCGGGTGACCCAGGGCGATGGCGCCGCCGTTGGGATTCAGCGCCTTCTCCTCGGCGCCGACCTCGGTCAGCCAGGCCAAGGGCACGGGCGCGAAGGCCTCGTTGACCTCGAACGCGCCGATGTCGTCGATGCCGAGCCCGGCGCGCTGCAGCGCCTTGCGGGTCGCCGGGATCGGGGCGGTGAGCATGATGACGGGATCGTCACCGGCGACGACGGCCGTGTGGACCCTGGCCAGCGGTGTCAGGCCGTGCCGCCGAGCTGCCTCGGACGTCATCAGCAGGATGGCCGCAGCACCGTCGCTGATCTGCGACGCGTTGCCGGCGGTGATGACCCCGTCCTCGGCGAAAGGCGCCCTCAGCTTGCCCAGGCTCTCGACGGTCCCGCCCTGACGCACGCCCTCGTCCACCGAGAAGGTCGTGCCATCGCCGAGCCGTACCGGCACGACCTGCTCGGTGAAAGCACCACTGCTGACCGCGGTCGCCGCCTTGTCGTGGGAGGAGAGGGCGAACTCGTCGAGACGCTGCCGGGACAGGCCCCACTGCTGAGCCATCAGCTCCGCACCGAGCCCCTGGCTGAAGCTGGGCAGCCCGTAGCGCTCCGACATGTCAGGCGACATCGGGTCGCCCAGGTCCTGCCCGCGGGCGGACCCGAGCGGGATCTGGGTCATCATCTCGATGCCGCCGGCGACGACCGCGTCGTAGTGTCCTGCGATCAGCCCGGCCGCGGCGAAGTGGACGGACTGCTGCGAGGAGCCGCACTGGCGGTGGACCGTCGTGCCCGGGACGGACTCCGGCCAACCCGCAGCCAGCACGGCGCTCCTGGCGATGTTGTTGGACTGCGCGCCGACCTGCTCGACACAGCCCCAGATCACGTCCTCGACCACCGCCGGGTCGAGCCCGGTGCGGTCGCCGAGCGCGGTCAGCAGCTGCCCGGAAAGGTCCACCGGATGGCTGTGCGACAAGCTGCCGCCACGGCGGCCCACCGGCGTCCTCACCGCTGCGACGATGACTGCATCCCGACCGCTCATGATCACTCCCACTCGTCTGATACAGGACACTCTATATGCATCTACGCGCGAGGTTCCTTAGGAAGACCGAGCGCCCGCTCCGCGATGAGGTTGTGCAGGATCTCGTTGGTGCCGCCGGCAATCGTGTAGGCGCGGGAGTAGAGGAACGCGTCTTGCCACCACCCGTTGCTGACGGCGCCGTCGTCGCCCTCGGCCAGGATCGAGGACATCCCCTGGAGGGTCATCCCGAGCTCTGCCAGGGCGAGGTTGGTGTCGCTGAACAGCACCTTGGCCGTGGGCGCGTCGGCCGGGCTGGCGTTGCCCGTCATGGCGCGGGACAGGTTGAAGTGACCCAGGAGCACGTTGGTGCGGGCCGAGACGTACAGCCTGCCCAGTGCCTGCCGGACCTCGTCGCTCTCCGCTGCCGGTCTGCCGAACCGTCTCGTCTCGCGGGCGAGCTTCACCGCCGCTTCCAGGGTACGCAGCATCGTCGGACCGCCGGCTCCGACGCTCGACCGCTCGTGCATCAGGCTCCGGGTGGCGACCTCCCAGCCGCTGTCGACCTCGCCGATGACGTTCGCAGCAGGGATCCGGACGCCGTCGAAGAAGACCTCGTTGAAGTCACAGGTGCCGGTGATCTCGCGCAGCGGCCGCACGTCGATACCCGTGGTGTGCATGTCGACCGCGAACGCCGTGATCCCAGCGTGCTTGGGCGCATCGACGTTGGTGCGCGCCAGCAGGTAGCCGCGTTCGGCGTGCTGACCGTTGGTCGTCCAGACCTTCTGGCCGTCGACGACGAAATCGTCACCGTCGCGACGTGCGCGGGTCCGTAGGCCGGCCAGGTCGCTCCCGGCCTCGGGCTCGCTGAAGAGCTGGCACCACAGGTCCTCTCCGGTCCGGATCCGCGGCAGGTAGAGGGCCTGCTGATCAGGCCGCCCGCAGTGGATCAGGGCGGCGGCGGCTAGCAGGCTCGCTCCCATCGGCGCCGGCACCCCGGCGCGAGCCAGCTCCTCTGCGACCACGCTGGCGCGGGCAGGGTCGTGCTCCCCTTCGCCGCCCCACTCCTTTGGCCAGTCGGCACCGAACCAGCCCGCCGCGAACAGCGCTCCGGTCCACTTCCGGAGATCCGGGAGGGCGGCCGCGTCGGGGGCGCGGACCCCTGCCTTGGATACCCGGCTCTGAGGGGCGCTGCTGGCGATGAAGTCCCGGATCTCGGCCCTCAACCGGTCCTCGTCCTGGTCGGGGACCAGCTGCATACCGCCTCCTCTAGCCCGACGGAAGCCGTCACCCCGCGTTGCCCTTCAGTGTACTCTTTACGTAGAATAGCGTGCCAACCTCCCTCGTCACGCCACCGCAGCGAAGGTGCCTCACGTGGATTTCAGTGTCTCGGACGATCAGCGTGAGCTGGTGAGCAGCACTCGCCGGCTGCTGGCGCGAAGCTCTCCGATCGCGTCGGTGCGCACGATCGCCGAATCCGGTGGCGCGGGGTTCGACCCTGCTGTGTGGAAGCAGGGGTGCGACCTCGGTTGGGCGGCACTGCTCGTGCCCGAGTCACACGGCGGCCTGGGCCGTGACCTGACGGACCTGCTGCTGATCGCCGAGGAATGGGGCAGGTCGGTCCAACCGGGTCCGCTGATCGGCACCGCCGTCGCGACGGTGGCGATCGCCGAGTCGGGGCGCGCGGCCCTGATGGCCGAGGCACTGCCGCGCCTGGCCACGGGAGAGTCCACCGCGACCTGGGCGCTGGCGGAGCCAGGAGGGGAGTGGGACGCCGCTTCCGTCTCCATGCAGGCGGTGGGCCACGACGACGGCTACGTGCTGCACGGAACCAAGACCCAGGTGCCGGACGCCGACACTGCCGACTGGCTGGTCGTCACGACCCGTCTGGACGGTGACCCGGCACAGTTCCTGGTGCCGAGGGGCACGGCAGGCCTGTCGGTCCGGCGGCTCGTCACCCTCGACATCACCCGCCGTCTGGACGAGGTGACGTTCGACCACGTCTGGATCCCGTCCTCGGCACTGCTGAGCGGCCTGGTCCCCGCAGCGCTGGCGGTCGAGCGGCAGCTGCAGGTCGGTGAGGTCCTCGTCAGCGCCGACAGCGTGGGCGTTGCCGCGCGGCTGCTCGAGATGTCCGTCGACTACGCGAAGCTCCGCGTGCAGTTCGGCCGG
>JAWWOJ010000425.1:0-3051 GCA_033851885.1 Frankiales bacterium
TGATGGCCGGGTCGTTCCAGTTGGTGATCTGGTTCGTGAAGATCTTGGCCAGGGTGAGACCCGACAGCCGCAGGTTGCGGACCAGCTTGCCGCCCACCTTGACCTGGTAGGGGAACGCGGTGCCACCCGCCACGATGGGCAGGTAGACGTACGCCCGGCCCTGACTGGTGTCCTGCTCGCCGGTCAGCTTGTCGGTGCCCTGGTAGCCGATGTCGGAGACCGCGAAGTCGGTCGTCTTGTTGGCGAAGTCCTTGCGACCGATCGCCGAGCCGCTGGCCGTGAAGACGACCTGCAGCCCGTTCGGCTCGACGTCGGCCACCCACTGGTTGACGGCGTTCGAGCTCCAGCTGGAACCGGAGCCGGCGATCGGCGAGTGGCTGGCAGTGGCGAGGGCCGGCGCGCCCACGCTGACGCTCAGGGCAGCCAGGCCGCCGACGAGGAGCGGCACCACGAAGGCAGGGCGAAGCACGGCGTTGCTCCTCATCGGCTGCCCCGCTTGGGGCGTGCCAGGTAGCGGGCGAGCGCGAACAGGATGGTGACGAGAGCCAGCAGGACCGTCGCCGCGCCGAAGCCGCGGGCGATGAAGTTCGGCTGGCCGCTGCGGACGGCGGAGAAGATGTAGAGCGGCAGGCTGTTCATGGGCTCGGCGAACGGGTTGAGGTTCTGGTAGGTCGATGCCCCGGAGACGATGAGCAACGGCGCCGTCTCGCCCGAGACGCGGGCGATGCCGAGGATGAGCGAGGTGGCCAGGCCGGCGCGGGCCGTGGGCAGCACGACCCGCCAGACGGTCGACCCCTGCGACGCCCCGAGCGCGAGGCTGGCCTCACGGAGACCGCCGGGGACGACGCGGAGCGCGACCTCGGCCGAGCGGGCCACGATCGGGGTCATCGTCACGGCAAGGGCGACCGCCGCGACGAAGCCGGTGCGGTCCAGGTGGAAGACGAGGATGAGGGTCGCGTAGACGAACAGTCCCGCCAGGACGTCGGGCAGGGCTGTCATCGCCTCCACCACGGTGCGGACGAGCCTCGCCGCGCGACCTCCCACCTCGGTCATGTACACCGCCGTGCCGAGACCGAGGGGCAGGGAGATGAGCAGCGCGATGCCGACCATGATCGCCGTGCCCGCGATCGCATGCAGGATGCCGCCCTGGTCGAGCGGGGCGGTGGGACGGACCCCCGCGGCCGTCTCGGTGTAGAAGTTGCCCCACTGCGAGAACGCGGGCCAGCCCTTCTGCACGGTGTAGCTCACGGTGCTGAGCAGCGCGAGGCCGACGACGGCGGCTCCACCCGCGACGGCGGCCGCCGCGAGCCGGTCGATCACTACGGGTCCTGGGTTGCCGGCTCGCGAGATGGCGGCGTAGAGGGCGAGATAGACAATGAACCAGAGCAGGGTGAAGCCGAGCCTGCCCGACCAGCCGGTGATCTGATAGGCGATCCAGACGATGCCGAGCGCGCCCGCCATTGCGGCCATCCACGACGCCCGGTCGTCGAACGAGCGGGTGGCGAGGGCCCGCGGCACGTCCGGAGTGGCGGGCCGCGGATTGCCCGTGACCGTGAGCTCGACCCCCTCGTTGACGACGGTCATCAGATCTCCGTCGCCGCGCCGCTGCGGCTGCGGTTGACGAAGACCGCCGCCACCGTGTTGACGGCGAGCGTCAGCACGAACAGCACGAAGCCGGCCGTCAGCAGCGCGGAAAGCTGCGCCTTGCTGGCCTCGCCGAACAGCCCGGCGATGAGGGCCGACGTCGTCTCCGTGCCGACCTGCAGGATGTTGACCTTGATGTCGAAGGCGGGGCTGATGATCAGCAGCACCGCGACGGTCTCGCCCAGCGCCCTGCCGAGCGCCAGCATGGTGCCGCCGATGATGCCGCCCTGCCCGAACGGGATGACGACCGTGCGGATCATCCCCCACCGGGTGGCCCCCAGCGCGAGAGCGGCCTCGCGCTCCCCGAGCGGAGCCTGGGCGAAGACGCTGCGCATCACGGCGCAGGCCAGCGGGATGACCATCATCGAGACGGCGAGCCCCGCGATGAAGGCGGAGGCGGTGAACTTGGTCTGCGCCCAGGACGCCGCGTTCGGGTCGGTGTCGACGTGGAACACGGGGATCCAACCGAAGTGCTGGGCCAGCCATCGCGAGACGTGGATGGTCTGCGGCTGGAGGAAGAAGAAGCCCCAGAGCCCGTAGATGATGCTGGGTACGGCGGCCATCAGGTCGATGAGGCCGACGAACCAGCTCTTGAGCCGCGGTGGGGCGTACTCGCTGATGTACAGCGCCGTCATGAGAGCGAGGGGGAAGCCGACGATGAGGGCGACGAGGGCCACCTCGACGGTGCCGAGGAGGACCGAGGACAGCCCGATGACGTCCTGCTGGGGCAGCCACTGGTTCTCCGTGAAAAACGAGAGCCCGTAGCGCTGCAGCGTCGGGATCGCCTGGTAGCCAAGGAACAAGCCGATCGCACCGGTGAGGGCGAGCACCGTCATGCCGATGCCGGCCGTGGTGCGCCGGAAGGCCTTGTCCGCGGCCGAGTAGACCTGGCCGAGCTCGCGCGGGGTGTCGAGCTCAGCCTGGTCTACTCGGGTCACCCGAACCGCCCGTTCACGTAGTCGGCGGTGCGCGGGTCGTGCGGGTCGTCGAACAGCTGCTTGGTCGTGCCGGCCTCGACGATGCCGCCGGGGGTGCCCTGCTCGGCGAGGAAGAAGGCGCACTGCTGTGAGACCCGGGCGGCCTGCTGCATGTTGTGCGTGACGATGACGATCGTGACGTCGGGCGCCAGCTCGGCAATGGTCTCCTCGATGCGTCGCGTCGACGTCGGGTCGAGCGCCGAGCACGGCTCGTCCATGAGCAGCACCCTCGGCTGTACCGCCAAGGACCGGGCGATGCACAGCCGCTGCTGCTGGCCGCCGGACAGACCTCCGCCGGGCTGGCGGAGCCGGTCGCGGACCTCGCGCCAGAGGCCCGCCTTGGTCAGGCACTGCTCGACGAGGGTGTCCTTCTCGCCGCGGTCCGCCTTCACCCCGGTGAGCCGGAGACCGGCCACGACGTTGTCGTAGA
>JAWWOJ010000434.1:0-8841 GCA_033851885.1 Frankiales bacterium
GAGGCGGCGCTGGAACCGTTCTACAAGGAGCAGTGGGACGCGGCGACCGACGAGGACGCGAAGCTGCGGGTCGTCGTCGACCAGGTCGCCGCCCTCACCGACGCCGCAGCGGTGCGACTCCACACGCGCCTCTCCTCCCCGCGGTGAATGGATACTGCACTTCTGTTTTCGGGCCGGAAAGGGAAGTGCAGTATCCATTCATGGCGGGTCAGCGGGGGAGCTTTCCCGCCAGCCGCTCGAGGTAGCCGACCACCTCGGCCGGCTCCTTGTCGGGCATGCCGAAGGCGCACTCCGTGACGCCGATGTCCGCGAGCTTCCTGATGTTGTCGGAGTCGGGCTTGCCGCCGAGGAAGACGATCTGCGGTTCGCCGCTGCGCCCGGCATCGGCCCACTTCTTGCGCAGCGACAGCACCTGCTCGGTGACGTCCTGCTCCCGCGGCGTGTTGATCCAGCCGTCGGCGTGGGCGCAGATCCAGTCGAAGGTCTTGTCGGTGCCGCCTGCGCCGACCAGCACGGGTACGTGCGCCTGCACCGGCTTCGGGTAGGCCCAGCTGGCCCCGAACGAGACGAACTCCCCGTCGTAGGCGGCCTCCTCCTGGGTCCAGAGGGCGCGCATCGCCTCGAGGTACTCGCGCAGGACGGTACGACGCTTGCCGGCCGGCACGTGGTGGTCGGTGAGCTCGTCGGTGTTCCAGCCGAACCCGACGCCGAGCTGCACCCGGCCGCCGGAGAGGTGGTCGAGGGTCGCGATCGCCTTCGCGAGGGTGATCGGGTCCGACTCCACCGGCAGCGCGACGGCCGTCGAGAGCCGGATGCGCTCGGTCACGGCAGCGGCCGTCGCGAGGGAGACCCAGGGGTCGAGGGTCCGGGAGTACCGGTCGTCAGGCAGTTCCGCCGTACCCGTACCGGGGTGGGCGGCTTCCCGCTTGACCGGGATGTGGGTGTGCTCCGGCACGTAGAACGTGTCGAACCCGTTGTCCTCCGCGGCCTTGGCGGCGTCGCGGGGGGTGATCCCGCGGTCGGACGTGAACAGCACGACGGCGTAGCGCACAGGCTCTCCCTAGAACGTGTTCCACCGGGAGGGTACAGACCTAGACTCTGCTCGTGGCAGGTCGCATCCGGGACGAGAGCATCCAGCTCGTCCGCGAGCGCGCGGCGATCGACCAGGTCATCGTCGAAGCAGGGGTCGCGCTGCGCAACGCCGGCGGCGGCCGGCTCAAGGGGCTCTGCCCCTTCCACGACGAGAAGACGCCGAGCTTCAACGTCAACCCGGCCAACGGCTACTACATGTGCTTCGGCTGCGGTGAGTCCGGCAACGTCATCAGCTTCGTGACCAAGCACGACCACATGAGCTTCCCGGAGGCGGTCGAGCACCTCGCCCGGCGCTACGGCATCGACCTGCAGTACGAGGAGGGCGGCTCGGCCGCGCGCTCCTCGACGTCCCAGCGCACCCGGCTCATCCAGGCACACAAGGCCGCCCAGGAGTTCTACGCCGGACAGCTCGGGTCTGCCGAGGCGGTGATCGCCCGGCAGTTCCTGGCCGAGCGGGGCTTCGACCAGGCCCACGCCGAGGTCTACGGCGTCGGCTACGCGCCGACCGGCTGGGATGTCGTCACCAAACACCTGCGGCAGAAGGGCTTCACGCCCGAGGAGCTGCAGGCTGGCGGCCTGGTCGGGCAGTCGAGCAAGGGCTCGCTGATCGACAAGTTCCGCGGTCGCCTGCTCTGGCCGATCCGCGACATCGGCGGCGAGGTCATCGGGTTCGGCGCCCGCAAGCTGCGCGAGGACGACAACGGGCCCAAGTACCTCAACACCGCTGAGACGCCGATCTACAAGAAGTCCTCCGTGCTCTACGGCATCGACCTCGCCAAGAAGGAGATCGCGCGTCGGCACCAGGCGGTCGTGGTCGAGGGTTACACCGACGTGATGGCCGCGCACCTGTCCGGTGTGCCGACCGCCGTCGCCACCTGCGGCACCGCGTTCGGGGCCGACCACATCGCCGTGATCCGGCGGCTGCTGATGGACCAGGACGAGTTCCGCGGCGAGGTCATCTTCACCTTCGACGGCGACGCCGCCGGGCAGAAGGCGGCGCTCAAGGCGTTCGGTGACGACCAGCGCTTCGTGTCGCAGACGTTCATCGCCGTCAGCCCCGGGGGGATGGACCCGTGCGAGCTCCGGCTGGCCAAGGGCGACAACGCCGTCCGCGACCTGGTGGCGTCCCGCGTCCCCCTCGTCGAGTTCGCGATCAGGGCCGGCCTCGCGGCCTACGACCTGGAGACCGCGGAGGGCCGGGTGCAGGCCCTCACCCACAGCGCGCCGATGGTCGCGAGGATCAAGGACCGCTCACTGCGGCCTGAGTACGCGCGCCGGCTGGCCGGCTGGCTCGGCATGGAGGTCGAGGCCGTCACGGCGCGGGTCTCCGAGCTGACCGGCGGTGCCCCGGCACAACGGCGTGCCGCTCCGCCGCAGGCGGACGCCGCGCTGCTGCGGCTGGAGCGGGAGGCGCTCAAGCTCGCCGTCCAGGCGCCCGTCTCGGTCGCACCGATCTTCGACGCCCTCGACGCCGAGGTCTTCACCGACGAGACGCACCGGATGGTGCTCGACGCGGTGCACAAGGCTGGCGGCGTCTCGACGGCCGTCGCAGGGGAGTCGTGGGTCGGGGCGCTGCTCGAGGCCGCGCCCGACGACCTCATCCGTTCGGCGGTGATGGGGCTCGCAGTCGAGGCCCCCCTGACGGACTGGGAGCTCGACCGCTATGCGGCGGCGACGCTCTCGCAGCTCCAGATGCACGCCGCGACCCGCCAGATCACCGAGCTGAAGGGCCGGCTGCAGCGCATCAACCCGGTCGAGGAGCCTGAGCTTTACAACAGGACCTACGGCGAGCTCATCCGTCTCGAGGCGACGGCCCGCGGCCACCGCGAGGGCGGCATCAGCAACCTGTGAGGCTCCGGCGACCGATCCCCGACGCCGTGCGCGCGGTGACCGACCGGCGCCTCGCCTGGGCCGTCACCGACCAGGGTGTCGCTCTGGTCGCGTCCCCGACGTGCCTGTATGTAGGCGGCGTGCGGATCGACTGGACCTCGGTCGAGAAGGTCGGCTGGGCGACCCCGACGCTCCGCCTCACCGAGATCGCCGAGGTCGAGGGCACCGGTGCGGTCCACCTCTGGGAGCTCGCCGAGGACCACGGCCTGGCGGAGACCATCCGCGAGCGGGTGACGGCGTCGGTGGCCTGGTCCGACGTCCGGAAGCTGTCCCCGGACGGCGCCGTGCGGTTGGTCGGCCGCCGGGTCCCCGATCAGGAAGTGCTGACCTGGCAGACGGTCTGGCAGCCGGGCACCGACCCGTCGGACCCGTTGCTCCAGGCCCAGGTCCACGCCTTCGTCGAGGAGCTCCGGAAGTCCATCGGCTGACCCTCCTCGGGGGGGCTAGCGGAGGACGTCGGCGAGGAGGGGGGCGTCGCGGTCCTTCACGCTCAGCATCGCCCGGTCGTCGGTGTGGATGGGCAGCGGCCAGTCGATGCCGAGCGCGGGGTCGATGGGCGTGACCGCCTTCCCGGTCATGCCGGGCACCCACTCCGACTCGAACCCGTAGAGGTACTGGGTGCCGTCCTGCAAGGACTGGAACCCGTTCCCGACGCCGCGCGGGACCAGCACCTGCGTGCCCGGGCGCAGCTCCACGGTGACGACCTTGCCCGCGGTGGGGGAGTCGGGACGCAGGTCGACGTAGGCGCCGAAGGCACCGCCGGCGGCCACCGTCACGACCTTGACCATGTCCTCGGCGTGCATGCCTCGGACCCCGCCCCGGTGGGTCTCGGTGAGGTTGAGCTGGAGGAACGGCCCGAGATCAGGGAGGCCGGCGGCGATCCACGACGACTGCCGGTAGTACTCGCGGACGACCCCGCGCTCCTCGAGGACCTGCTTGAGGGTGATGACCTTCAGTCCGTCGATCGCCGAATCGGCGACGCTCATGTCCGTGATCTGCGGGTAGGTGCTCACGCCCGTCAAGGCTACCGGGACGTCACGAGCGCTCCGTGCAGACGATCGTGACGTTGCTGACGTCGGCGTCACCGACCACCAGCGACCTGGCTGCGCACCGGACCCGCCCGTCGTTAGGAGGAGCTGAAGGCCTCGGCCTCGTAGGTGCCCGGCGGGAGCCGGAGCGAGAAGGTGCCGTCGGCCGCGTGCCCCAACGAGGCCTGCCGGCCGTCGACGAACGCGCAGAAGTCGGCCTCGACGCCCGCGTCATCCGTCCCCACGTCACCTTCAACCGTCGAGCCCCCGGAGAAGGTTGCACGTTCGGCCTCCTGACGCGGCTCCAACGGCGATGATGTGCCAGTGAAACGCGCTCTCGCCCTTGCTGTCCTGGCCGTGCTGGCGGTAGCCCCGGCTGCCTCGGCGGCAACGCCGGCCGTCTACCAGAACTGCACCAACCTGCACCGGACCTATCCGCACGGGCTGGGGCAGACGACGGCGAAGGACCACGTGACGAGCGGCAGGCCGGTCACCAACTTCACGAAGAACAACGCCCGGTTCGCGCAGGCCATGAAGTACAACAAGGGCCTCGACCGCGACCGGGACCACATCGCCTGCGAGAAGCACTAGCCCTCCCCGCGCACCAGCTGCCGGTCGCCGAGCGGGAAGCGGAGGCCGATCGCGGCCTCGCGCGTCCCGTGCGGATCGCAGGGCACCTGCGCCGTGACGCGGAGCCACACCTTGACGTGTACGGGACTGGTGGCGTCCCGCTCGTTCACGTCGAGGTGGCTGAAGGTGGCGCAGTCGTACGCCGGGTAGCTGATCCCGATCTGCCGGCCGTCGGCGCTGTCCTGGTGGGTCCGCGCGAACGGCACCTCCACGAACTGCTGGGCGAGCGTCGCGTCGTCCAGCCACGCGTAGGACAGCTGGTAGACGGCGTGCTTGTTCTCGTCGAACAGGTCGAGACCCACCCCGTGGGTCACACCGAAGGGCGTCGGCGACGTGCCGGGCGCCGGCGTCGGCTGCGAGGGAGCGGGCCCGCCTTCACCGCGCTGGCCACCGGGGAGGTCGCAGTCGTAGACGATCCACCGTGGCAGTCGGTGACCACCGCCGTAGTTCTCCGCGGTCAGCAGGCCGAACACGGCCGTGACGTGCGGTGTCGTCAACCTGACGTCGCCCTGCGAGGCCGTGGCCAGGATCTCGGCCTTCGTCCAGCGCGACCGTACGTCGCCCGGTGGCTCGAGCAGGTGTAGCCCGTCTTCGTAGGTGACGGTCTTCGTCAACCGGCCGGCAGCGTCCGCGACGTCGCCGGCCTTGCACAGCTCAGGCCCCGCGTACTGCGGCTCGTTCGTCGGGAAGGGCGAGGCGGAGCTCATCCCGACGGGTTCGGGCCGGTACGTCGACCGCAGCACGAGTGACCCGTGCGAGCCCGCGGAGCCGTCACCCGTGACGGTCGTCGTACCGACCCCGAACACGAGCACCCGCGCGGAGTCCAGAACGCCGCTCGTTCGGTACAGGCCGGACAGCATTGCCTTCGACTGCACTGGGACGGTGAACGTGCCGGACTCGGCGCACGAGGCCCACCCGACCGTCAGGTAGTCCCCGGGGTGGACGTCGACGGTGACGGTGCCGGAGGCAGGGATCGCCGCGAGCACGTCCGTCGTCTGCGAAGGCGTCACGCACGGCACGGCGGCGGGCCGCGACGTCCCGCCGCCGAGGCCCTGAGCGACTGCCACGCTCCCCACGACAAGCACAGCGGCGACGGCGAGCACGGCGGCGGTACGGCGGCGAGCGGCCCGGCGGGAGGCCCGCGCGCGCAGCGACGAGAACGGCGGCTGCGACGCGGGCTGGGCGTCTGCGGCGGCAGCCGACAGCAGGGAGCGGAGGTCAGGCATGGGTCTCCTCGGCGAGCAGCGGCGCGAGGACCTCGCGCGCTCGCGACAGGCGGGACTTGACGGTGCCGACCGGCACCTGCAGCTCGGCGGCGACGGCGGCGACCTCGTGCCCCAGCAGGTAGTGCAGGACGACCACCTGGCGGAGGGTGACGGGCAGGACGGACAGCGCCCGGACGACGTCGACCGCGTCGGCTGTGGGCTCCGCGACGTCCGGCTGGCCGCCGTGCCGGCGGAGCGCGACCCGGCCGTTGCGGACCTTGCGGAACCGGTTGCTCAGCAGCCGCAGCGCGACGCCGCGCACCCAGGCCTCCGGGTCGTCGTAGCGGGCGACCGTGCCCCAGCGGGGGAGCAGCCGGACGAAGGCCTCCTGCACGACCTCCTCCGCTTCCTCGCGACTACCGGCCACCAGGGCGACCAGGCCCACGAGACGCGTGTAGGACCCGGCGTACAGGTCCTCGACGTTGGCCTCGGGCATGGTCACACCTCTTACACCCGCGAGACGCGACGTAGGTTCGGGTCATGACCTCTCTCGCCGACCTGACCCTCGCCCGCATCCGGGCACTTCACGACGATCTGGTTGGTCGCGCGACGACCGCGACCGACGAGCAGCTCGCGGCGACCTCGGGCGCCTCCGAGTGGCCGGTCGCGCAGGTGTTCTCGCACCTCGGCAGCCAGGGGGAGATCGCCCTGGCCGGGCTGCCCTCCTTCCTCGACGGCGGTGACGCTCCGGGGCCGGAGTTCAACGAGGCGGTGTGGGCCCGGTGGAACGCCCTCGACGACCGGAGCAAGGCGAATGGCTTCGTGGAGCACAGCAGCGCGATCGTGGCCGCGCTCGAGGCCGTCCCGGGGCGCGACGAGAGGACGGTGACGCTGAGCTTCCTGCCCACGCCGCTCCCGTTCGCAGCGGCCATGGGGATGCGCCTGAACGAGTACGCCCTGCATCACTGGGACGTCGTGCAGGGTCTTGACGGCGACGCCCGGATCGACGAGGAGTCGGCTGCCCTCATGGCGCAGCACCTGGCCGGCGGGATGAGCTTCATGCTCGGCTTCATCGGCAAGGCCGACCAGCTCGCCGAGCCCGTGGTGCTGAAGGCGGGCGACCTCGTGCTCACCATCGACGACGCGGTTGGCGTGACCCCTGACGCGACCCCGACGGCGACCCTCGACGCCCCGCTCGAGGCGGGCATCCGGCTCGTCAACGGCCGCCTCCGCGAGGACGTCGCCGTCGAGGGGAACGTGACCCTGGCCGAGCTGCGCAAGGTCTTCCCGGGCTACTAGCGGCGGCTGAGCGCTGCCACGGTGGCGCCGGCGACCAGCACGAGGAACCCGGCGCCCGCAGCGAGCGGGATCGGAATCCCGTCGTCCTTCTTGCGGGGCACGCTCGCGACCGTCGAGGGCTCGGAAGGCGTCGGCGCAGGCGTGGGCGTCGCCGTGATGGCAGGTGTCGTGGTCACGGAGGGTGTCGCCGGCGCCATGGTGCCCGACGGCTTCGTGGTCGGCTTCACCGTCGGCTTCTGCGTCGGCTCGCGGGTCGGCGAGGGCGTGGCCTTCGGGGTGCTCGTGGACCCCCGGACACCAAGCGCCTGCTGTACGTCGATGAGACCGCTCCCGGCGCCCGAAAGCGGGTGCGCGGTGCTCTCGATCCGGGCGATGACCGTCGACCGCGAGCGGCCCGGGGCCTGTGCGAAGAGCAGCGCCGCGAGGCCACTGACGTGCGGGGCCGCCATCGACGTACCGGCCGCGACGGCCAACTGGTTGCCCGGGTAGAGCGAGAGGACGCAGGTCGCGATCTCGCAGTTGTTCTTGCTGTCGGGCTGCCCGCCCGGAGCCGCGAGGTTCACTCCCGCTCCGTACTGGCTGTACGAGGCCAGCTGCCCGCTCGGACCGGTTGCCGCGACGATGAGCGCGTCGGACCCGTACGACTGTGACACCGGCAGGTCGGCGTTGCCGGCCGAGAACACCACAACCGCGCCGGCCTGCGCCGCCTCGTGCACGGCCGTCGGGATCGCCGCGTTGGTGCCGCCCGGGTTGTCCGGTCCGAGGGAGAGGTTGAGGACCTTGGCGCCGTGAGCCACCGCATACCGGATGCCCGCGGCGACGCCGGCCGGGGTGCCGGTGCACTCACCCTTGCTGTTGCTCGAGAGCACCTGCACCGGCAGGATCCGCACCTTCGGCGCGACGCCGACGTTCGACGCCCCGACCGTCCCGGCCACGTGCGTACCGTGCTGCGCTCCGCAGTTCTCTGTCACCATCCCGGCGTGGCAGCTGCCGCTGCGGCAGTCCGCCCCGGGCAGCACCCGGCCCTCGAAGTCGGGGTGCGACCGGTCGATCCAGCCGTCGAGCACGGCGACGGTCACCCCGGCCCCGCTGTGGCCGGCGGCCTGCGCGCCGTACATGTGGATCTGGTTGCCGTGCCACGTGCGTTGGGTCGGCTCGCCCGCGGCAGACACCGGTACGGCGGTGAGCACCGTCAGCACAGCGGCGGACGCGAGCAGGCGGCGGATCACTCCGCCCACGCTATCGGCTACTGCTCGAGGTGCAGGGCTGCTTCCTCGGCGCTGAGGCCGGACCCGTCACCGGAATCACGCGCGACCAGGTCGGGCTCGGTGTCGGTGTGCGCGCCCTCGTCCGGCGCGACCAGACGGCCGACATCGCGGGGCTCCTCGGGGTAGGCCTCTGCCGCCTCACGTGCCAGCCGGCCCGCGAGCGGCTCGCCCTCGTGCTGCTCCGCTGCCGTCGTGCCCCAGCCCTCGGCGCCGAGCGGCGAATCGTGGGGTGGCTCGGTGGTCAGGTCCAGCTGTCCGGTGGCCTCCTGCTCAGGCGTGAGATCGCCCGGGTCCGGAATGCCCTCGTCCTCGAATCGGCTGCTCATGACCCGCCCGTACCCCGTGTGCGGCTGCGCTATCGTTTTCGGCGCCATCCCCCATAGCTCAATTGGCAGAGCATTCGACTGTTAATCGAAGGGTTTCTGGTTC
>JAWWOJ010000436.1:0-3237 GCA_033851885.1 Frankiales bacterium
GTCCTCGACGCCCTCGGCGACCACCTGGAGGTGCAGGGTGTGAGCGAGGCCGAGGATGGCCTCGACGATGGCGGCGTCCTCAGCATCCTCGGCGACGTCGCGCACGAAGGACTTGTCGACCTTCACCTCGGAGACCGGGAGCTGCTTGAGGTACGACAGTGAGGAGTAGCCGGTGCCGAAGTCGTCGATCGACAGCCGCGCGCCGAGGGCGGACAGGCCGCGAAGCACCTCGGCGGTGCGCGCCGGGTCGCTCATGAGGTGGCTCTCGGTGATCTCCAGGGTCAGCTGGCCGGCGGGCACCGCGTGCCGGGACAGCAGCTCCCGGACCACGGCGACGAGGTCGGGCTCCATGAGGTTGCGGACCGAGAGGTTCACCGAGACGCTCAGCGGGGTGCCGGCCGCGGCCCACCGGGCTCGGTCGGCGAGCGCCGCGTTGAGCACGAAGCGGGTCAGTTCGCGGATCTGGCCGGTCTGCTCGGCGATGCTGATGAAGTCGTCCGGCGGCACCGTGCCATAGACCGGGTGCTCCCAGCGGACGAGGGCCTCGACGCCGACGACCGCGCGGTCGCCCACCCGGGCCTGCGGCTGGTAGCGCAGGCTCAGGTGCCCCTGCTCGATCGCGCCGCGCAGCCCGCTGGCGAGGGCCAGCCGGCGGGGCGAGTAGCCGTCGAGCTCGTCGAGGTACAGGTGCACGCCCGTGTAGTGCTGCTTGGCGGCGTACATCGCGACGTCGGCGCGCTGCAGCAGCAGCGTGGCCTCGTGGTCGTTGCCGGGCCGGCCGGCAGGCACGTGCACGACGCCGATGCTGGCGCCCACCTCCATCTCGACCCCGTGCAGGTGCATCGGCTCGTTGAGCGCCCGCGACAGCCGCTCGGCGATCGCGACAGCGGCGTCCTGGTCGACGCCGGTCATGAGCACCGCGAACTCGTCGCCGCCGAGCCGGGCGAGCAGGTCGCCCTGCCGCATCTGCCGGCTCAGCCGGACGCCGATCTCCTGGAGCAGGAGGTCGCCGTGGTGGTGGCCCAGGGTGTCGTTGACCTCCTTGAAGCGGTCGAGGTCCATGAGCAGGACAGCGACCCCGTCACCGGTACGGCGCAGGGCGCGGGTCAACCGTTCCTGGAACCGGGCCCGGTTGGCGAGCCCGGTGAGCGAGTCGTGCATCGACTCGTGGTCGAGCCGCTCGACGAGGCGGGCGTTGGCCAGGGCGGTGACCGCGTGGCTGGTCAGGGCCTGCAGGAGCAGCCCGTCGTCCTTCGCAAAGGTCGTGACCTCCCCCGTCCGGTCAGTGAGGACGAGGACACCTCGCAGACCCTGCTCGCCGGACAGCGGTGCGAGAACCGCGTCCTTGGCCGCGAGGGCGTCGAGCAGCTCGAGGCAGGCGGGGTCCTGCGACCCTGCGCGGAGCACGAGAGCCTGGTCGCCTTCCATGGCCTGCTGCAGCGCCGGAGGGAGGTCGCGCAGCGCGACTTCCGTGGTGTGGTTGATGCCCTCGTCGCTACGGACCGTGCGGGCGAGCTGCCCGGTCTCGTGGTCGTGCAGATAGAGGACGGCGCGCTCCGCGCGGAGCAGCTCCGCGACCCGGCGAAGGACCAGACCGACGACCTGCTCGCTGTGCGGGGTGCGGCTGAGCTCGGCCGCGAACTCGTACATGACCTTGACGTTCGAGTGCTGCGCGCGCAGCGCGGCGAAGTGGTGGAAGCCGAACAGATACAACGCGACCATCAGCGCCATCGGGATCAGCAGCCACGGCGAGTGCGCCATCGCGCCCACAGCCACGAGTCCGGCGGTGGCGCAGCCGAGCGCCCCCAGCATGCAGGTCTCGACGAAGCGCAGTGCCCGGGTGGGGTCGAGCTCGAAGCTGGTCGCGGCGATGACGGCGTTGACCGCCAGGCTGTCGACGAGCGCGGCGGCGAGGGCGGCGGCGACGGCCGGCACGACCATCCGCTCGATCCCGGCGTCGAGGGAACCCCTGAGGGCCTGGAAGACGACGGTCGCGACAGCGACGTCGAGGAACCAGAGCGCCAGGTTGAAGGCAAGCTTGAGGGGGCGCTGCTTGCGGACCAGCAGGAGCACGATTCCGCCACCCAGCACGCGGGCGATCGGCAGCTGACCAGTTGGTACGAAGAACAGCGCGACGGTGAGCGTGACCTCCGCCAGCGACACCGAGTGCGCGTTCTTGCCGAGCTCGACGTGCATCACGACGCCCTCGGTCACGGCGAACGCCACGACCGCCACCAGGAACGGCAGAGCGAAAGCGACCGTGCCGCGCTCCACCAGGTGGAGTGCGGCCGTGTCGATCCAGACGCCGCCCGCGAGGAAGGCGACGACGAGCAGGCTGACCGCTCGCGAAGGATGTCTGGTGGGCTGCGTCATGGCAGCAGCGCCACGTCGGTCATCAGGTCCACGTGGCACCCATCCAGACGTCACCGGACCACGTGCTGCCGCTCCAGGTCGACCCCGACCAGGTGGAGCCCGACCAGGTGCTGCCGGACCAGGTGCTGCCGGACCAGGTGCTGCCGGACCAGGTGCTACCGCTCCAGGTGCTACCGCTCCAGGTCGACCCCGACCAGGTGGAGCCCGACCAGGTGCTACCGCTCCAGGTCGACCCCGACCAGGTCGAGCCGGACCAGGTTGATCCGTTGAAGACGCCGCCGTTCCAGGCGCTCGCGGTGTTCTCGGCGGAGGCGACGCCGGCGCTCCAGGCCTGCCCGAAGATGTCCTGCTCACCCGTTAGCGCGACGCCGCCCAGGGACACGTGGTTGTCGCCGCGGGCCTGCTCGAGCGAGCCGGTGCCGAGCGCCGCGGGGAAGGACTGGTCCGAGCCGCCGGGCACCCGGTTGCGCACGGCGGCGGCCGTCTGCACGAGCCCGGACCCGACGAAGTTCTCGTTGGAGCTGCTGATGTCGGTCGCCGTGCTGGTGAGCAGCGCCTTCACCTGGTCGGGCGAGAGACCCGGCCGGACGCTGAGCACGTCAGCCACGACCCCGGAGACGATGGCGGCGGCCTGCGAGGTGCCCGAGCCGCGGAGGAACCGGTTGTTGAAGACAGCTCCCGGGTTGGCGTTCGCGAGGACGGACCCCGGCGACAGCAGACCCATCACGTAGGTGCCTGGCGCCACGAGGTCGGCGTGCCGCCGGTCGGTGCCGTGCTGCGAGAAGGGCGCCACGGTGTCGTCGTCATGGTTGATGGTCCCGTTCGGGTCCTCGGCGCCGACAGCCAGCAGGTAGGGGTCGGTCG
>JAWWOJ010000438.1:0-16687 GCA_033851885.1 Frankiales bacterium
CTCCTCGACGATCTCGTAGAGCTCCGGGGCCTGCTCGCGCGACACCGGCTGGGCGCGCATCGAGCGCAGCGCCAGCTTGTCGCTGTTGAAGTACGCGTAGCCGTTCATGCCGAGCGCGAGCACCAACGCGATCAGCAGGCCGGCCGAGCCGCCGATCAGCTGCCCGGCGAGCAGCAGCAGCGCCGACAGCCCACCGAGCAGTACGGCGGTCTTGAGACCGTTCAAGTGCGGGTGCCCATGCACCGGTGCCTCCCCATTGGTGTTGGCGAGCTGTACAACGCCTGGCGCCGTCAGGGCGTTCCCGGCGGCACCTCACTCAACCACTGCCGCAGGTCGAACCGCTCGTGCACCATCCCCGCCGGCTCGGTCGCGGCATGGTCGTAGGACGGCGCCCAGAACAGCGCGTCGAACGGGCACGCCTCGATGCAGATGCCGCACCACATGCACAGCCCGAAGTCGATGGCGAACCGGTCCAGCACGTGGACGACGCGAGGGCGCGACCCCTCCTCGTGGACGGTTTCCTTGTGCGAGTCGATCTCGATGCACCAGTCGGGGCACTCGCGGGCGCAGAGCATGCAGCTGGTGCACGCGTTCTCGTCGAGCGCGATGATCCCGCGGGAGCTCGCCGGCACCGGGTAGCCCGTCATGGCGACCAGTCCCGTGTCCCGAGGGGCTTCGCGCGCCGGCGCCGGGGGACGGCCAGGTCGGCGTCCGACTCCCCCGGGTCCTTGGCACCTGGCCACTGCCTGGCCTCCCGGGACGCCAGCACGAACTCCTTGCGAAGCGGGTGACCCTCGAAGGACGCCGGCAGCAGCAGCGGCGCCGTGTCGTGGCCGTCGAAGCCGATGCCGAACAGGTCGGCGACCGCGCGCTCGTGCCAGGCGGCGCCGGCGAAGACACCTGTCAGCGTCGGCACCCTGGCGTCGGTACGGGTGCACCTGGTACGCAGCAGGTGCTCCGTACGGGCCGTCGGGTCCCAGAGCCGGCAGACCACCTCGAACCCGTCCCCCTCCAGGTCGACGGCCGTGAGGAAGTCGAAGAAGACGGCGCCGGCGTCCCGGGCCGCCGTGACATCCGCGATCCAGGTCATCGCAGCTCCCGCAGCGCACCCAGCAGGGCCTCGGGCCGCGGCGGGCAGCCCACGATGTAGACGTCGACGGGAACGAGCTGGTCCACGCCCTTGGTGACGCTGTAGCTGTCCCAGTAGGGGCCGCCGGTGTTGGAGCACGCGCCGAACGAGATGACGTGCTTCGGCTCCGCCATCGCCTCGTAGGCGCGCAGGACCGCGGGAGCGGACACATCCGTCACCGTGCCGCTCACCACCAGCACGTTGGCCTCCTCGAGCGAGGCGGTCGACGGCGGGTCGGGCCAGAGGGTCGCGGCGACGAACTCCACGGCACAGCAGGCGAGGCCGAGGTCGAACAGGGACAGCCGGTAGCGCTGTCCCTCAGGGGTCGTGACGACCGTCAGCCTGTCCTCGCGAGGACGTAGTCGGCCAGCGCCAGCAGCGCCTGCCGTGGTGAGCCCTCCGGGAGCGACAAGGCGATCTCCCGAGCCCGGTCGACGTAGGTCACCAGCTGCTCGCGGGCGAGCTCGACAGCAGGGTGCGCGCGCAGGGTCGCGAGCGCCGTGCCCAGGGCCGCGTCGCTGGACAGGTCGCCCCTCAGCACAGCCATCAGCGCGGCGTCGTCGCGGGCGAGCAGGACAGGCAGGGTGGCGATGCCCTCGCGCAGGTCGGTGCCGGGCGTCTTGCCGGACTCGCCGGCGTCCGACAGCACGTCGATGAGGTCGTCCGACAGCTGGAAGGCGACGCCGATGACCTCGCCGTACTCCGCCACGGTGTCGACGACCGCGCGGTCGGTCCCGGCCATGAGCGCGCCGAGCCGGGCGCTCGTCGCGATCAGCGAGCCGGTCTTGTCGGCGAGCACCTTGAGGTGATGGGCGATCGGGTCCTCGCCGTTCGCCGGCCCAGCGGTCTCGGCGATCTGCCCCTCGACGAGCCGCGCGAAGGTCCGCGACTGCAGGTGTGTCGCCTCGGTGCCCAGGCCGGCGGTGAGGTCGGACGCGCGAGCGAACAGGTAGTCGCCGGTGAGAATCGCGACGGTGTTGGTCCACCGGGTGTTGGCGCTCTCGGCGCCACGCCGCACGCGCGCCTCGTCCATCACATCGTCGTGATACAGCGTCGCGAGGTGGGTCAGCTCGACCACGACGGCCGCGTCGACGACGGCGGCGCCGACGCCGTCACCGAGGTGCGCGGCGAGCAGCGCGAGCAGGGGACGGAAGCGCTTGCCACCGGCGTCGACCAGGTGAGCCGCCGCCTCGGTGAGCATCGGGTGGGCGCTCTGCACGACCTCGTGCAGGCGCTTCTCGACCAGGGCCAGACCCTCGTTGACCGAGCGTTGGAGCGCAGGGTCCGTCCCGCTGAGCAGGCTCGAGGAGGAGGTCGTCATCTGACGAACAGAGCTGCCTTGTCAGCCAGGTCGAGCAGCGGCTGCGGGTAGACGCCCAGGGCGACGGTCACGGCCAGCCCGAGGGCGATGGTCGACGTCGTGAACGCGCTGGGGATGGCGACGGTCGGACCGTCGGCGGCGGGTTGCTGGAAGTACATCAGCAAGATGACGCGGGCGTAGAAGAACGCGGTGACCGCACTGGCGATCACACCGACGACGACCAGACCTGTGGCCCCGCCCTCCTGGGCGGCCTTGAACACGGCGAACTTGGCGATGAAGCCGCTGGTCAGGGGGATGCCCGCCAGGGCCAGCAGCAGGAAGGTGAAGACCGCGGCGACCTCCGGGCTCTTCTTCGCGAGGCCGGCCCACTGCGACAGGTGCGTCGCCTCACCGGACGCGTCGCGGACCAGGCCGACGACCGCGAACGACGCGAGGGTCGTGAAGCCGTAGGTCAGGAGGTAGAACAGGGTGGCCGACAGGCCGTCCTTGTTGACCGCGATGACGCCGACCAGGATGAAGCCGGTGTGCGCGATCGAGGAGTACGCGAGCATCCGCTCCACGTCGGTCTGCGTCACCGCGAGAACCGCGCCGAGGGCCATCGTGAGGATCGCGACCGCCCACATCATCGGCCGCCAGTCCCACTTGCTGGTGCCGAAGGCGACGTAGAAGACGCGGAGCAGCGCACCGAACGCGGCGACCTTGGTGCAGGCGGCCATGAGGGCGGTCACCGGCGTCGGGCTGCCCTGATAGACATCCGGCGTCCACGCCTGGAACGGGACGGCACCGACCTTGAACAGCAGCCCGACGGCAAGCATCGCGATGCCGAGGAGCAGCAGCGCGTCGCTGTGCCCGGTGGTGGCGGTCGCCGCCAGGATGTCGCCGAGGTCGACCGAGCCCGCGTAGCCGTAGAGCAGCGCCACGCCGTACAGGAAGAAGGCGCTCGCGAACGCGCCGAGCAGGAAGTACTTGAGCGCGGCCTCCTGACTGAGCAGGCGGCGACGCCGGGCGAGACCGGCCATGAGGTACAGCGGCAGGCTCAGGACCTCGAGGGCCACGAACATCAGCAGCAGGTTGTTGCACGCCGGGAACAGCAGCATGCCGCCGAGGGCGAACATCGCGAGCGGGTAGATCTCGGTCTGCACGCGGGTGCTGTCGGCCAGGGCGAGGTCCTCGCGCGAGCCCGGCAGGTGGCTGGCCTGGCTGACGACCTCGCCGCCGCCCTGGTCCAGCTTGCGCTCTGCGAGCAGGAAGACGCTGCCGATGCCGAGCAGGCACAGGGTGCCCTGCAGGAACAGCGTCGGACCGTCCACCGCGATGGCCGACTCCGCGATCAGCCGGTGCGTGCCGTGGTTCGCGAGGTAGACCACGGCGACGAAGGCGCTCGCGAGTCCGAGCACGGCGACGGCGATCTGCCAGAGCCGTCGCAGGGCCGCGGGCACGAAGGCCTCGACCAGCACGCCGAGCGTTGCGGCACCGAACACGATGAGCATCGGCAGCAGCGGCACGTAGGCGATCGAGGGTGCCGGGATGTTGTCGGTGGGCATGTCAGTTCCCCGTCGAGACGCGCTGCGGCAGTGCATCGGTCGGTGCCGGGTCGGTCGATTGCGTGTCCTGCATCGTCGCCTTCACGGCCGGGTTGATGATGTCGGTGACCGGCTTCGGGTAGAAGCCGAGGACGAGCATGAGGACCAGCAGCGGGGCCACCGCCGCCACCTCGCGGGGCTTGAGGTCCTTCATGTTTTCGTGCGCCGTCGACAGTGCGCCCTGCATGGTCCGCTGGTAGGCCAGCAGGATGTAGATGGCGGCCAGCACGATCCCCGTGGTCGCGATGCTCGCGGCGACCTTGTAGCGCGTGAATGTGCCGACGAGCACGAGGAACTCCGACACGAACGTCGACAGGCCCGGGAGCGCGAGCGAGCTCAGGCCGCTGATGAAGAACATCGCGGCCAGCACCGGCGCCACCTTGGCGATGCCGGAGTAGTCGGTGACCAACCGGCTCTTGCCCCGGTCGATGAGGAAGCCGATGACGAGGAAGAGCGCGCCGGTCGAGAGGCCGTGGTTGACCATGTAGAACACGGCACCGGTGCCGGCCTGAGTCGTGAACGCCAGGCAGCCCATGCCGATGAAGCCGAAGTGGGCGACAGAGGTGTAAGACACCAGGCGCTTGAGGTCCTTCTGGCCCATCGCGAGCAGGGCACCGTAGATGACGCCGATGACCGACAGCGTGATGACGTACGGCGCCGCCTTGTGCGCCGCCCAGGGGAACAGCGGCAGGCAGTAGCGCAGGAAGCCGAAGGTGCCGACCTTGTCGAGGACGCCCACGAGCAGCACCGCGCCACCGGTCGGGGCCTCGGCACCGGCGTCCGGCAGCCAGGTGTGGAAGGGGAACAGCGGCGCCTTGATCGCGAAGGCGATGAAGAAGCCGAGGAACAGCCACATCTGCGCGCTGTGCGAGAGGTTGAGGTTCAGCAGCTCGTCGAACCGGAAGGTCCGCTTGCCGCTCTGGACGTACAGACCGATCACCGCGGCCAGCATCAGCAGGCCGCCGACCAGGCTGTAGAGCAGGAACTTCACCGCGGCGTACGACCGGCGCGGGCCGCCGTACATGCCGATGAGGAAGTACATCGGGATGAGCATCGCCTCGAAGAAGACGTAGAACAGGAAGACGTCGGTGGCCGCGAAGACGCCGATCATGAAGCTCTCGAGGACGAGCATGAGGGCGAAGAAGGTCTTCACGCTCTTCTGCGGGGTGAGCCGTGCGTCCGGACCCTCGACGTCGAGCAGGCCCTCGACGGTGTCCCAGCTCGCGAGCAGCACGAGGGGTACGAGCAGGGCTGCGAGGGCGATGAGGACGAGCGCGATGCCGTCGGCCCCCACGGAGTAGGTCACGCCGAGGGCGCTGATCCAGTCGTGGTGCTGGGCGAACTGGAAGCGCTGCGCGCCGGGGCCGATGTCGAACTGCACGCAGGCGACGGCCGTGAGCACCAGCGTGAGGAGCGAGACGCCAAGCGCCAGCTGCTTCGCGAGCAGGTCGGAACCCTTGGGCAGCAGGGACACCAGCAGCGCACCGACGGCAGGTACGACCAGCAGGATGGTCATCCACGGGGTCGTCGTCACTGGCCGAGCCTCACTGCGAGCAGAGCGACGACGACAACGACCGCGCCACCGAACATGGACAGGGCGTAGGAGCGTACGAAGCCGGTCTGTAGCCGGCGGAGCCGGCCCGAGCCGCCGCCGATCCCCGCGGCGAGCGCGCTGATGGCACCGTCGATGCCGCGGTTGTCGATGAAGACCAGGAAGCGGGTGAGGTACTGGCCGGGGCGCATGAGCAGCGACTCGTTGAGCGCGTCGAAGTAGAGGTTATTGCGGGCCGCGACCGTGAACGGCGTGACGGCCACCGGCGGCGTCACCGGGACCGGCTTGGTGCCGTAGGCGTACCACGCGATGGTGGCGCCGATGAGCACGACGGCGACGGTGCAGATGCTGATGACCGTCGCGTTGACCTCACGGTTGACGATCTCGGCGCCGAGCACCGGGTCGAGCCAGTCCTGCAGGGCGTGCGTCGGACCGAGCAGGGCGCCCACGACCGCGGAGCCGGCGGCCAGGATCGCCATCGGGATGACCATGACCCAGGGCGACTCGTGCGGGTGCTGCCCCTCGGTCCAGCGCTTCTCGCCGAAGAACGTCATGACCCAGAGCCGCGTGACGTAGAAGGCCGTGATGCCGGCGCCGAGCAGGGCGACGACACCCAGCACGGTGCCGCGCGTGCCTCCCATCGCGAACGCCGCCTCAATGATCTTGTCCTTGCTGAAGAAGCCGGCGAACGGCGGGATGCCGAGGATGGCGAGCCAGCCCACGGTGAGGCAGCCGAACGTCCAGGGCATCGCCTTGCGCAGCGCGCCGTAGCGACGCATGTCCACCTGGTCGCTCATGCCGTGCATGACCGAGCCGGCCGAGAGGAACATGCAGGCCTTGAAGAAGCCGTGCGTCAGCAGGTGCAGGATCGCGAAGGCGCCGGCGCCGGGGATGCCGACGGCGAGGAACATGTAGCCGATCTGGCTCACCGTGGAGTAGGCCAGGACCTTCTTGATGTCGTCGTAGGCGCAGCCGATGAGACACCCGATCACGAGCGTGACCGCGCCGATGATCGTGACGACCGTCTGCGCGTCCGGCGACGCGAGGTAGATCGGTGTCGACCGGGCGATGAGGTAGACCCCGGCCGTCACCATGGTCGCGGCGTGGATCAGCGCCGACACGGGCGTCGGTCCCTCCATGGCATCGGGGAGCCAGGTCTGCAGGGGGAACTGTCCGGACTTGCCGCACGCACCGAGCAGCAGGAGCAGCCCGATCGCGGTCGCCGTGCCGCCCGCCACCCCGCTGGAGAAGACGCCCCCGAACGAGGTGGTGCCCAGCGCGGCGAACATGACCATGATGGCCAGCGAGAGGCCGACGTCGCCGACCCGGTTGGCGATGAAGGCCTTCTTCGCCGCCGTGGCGGCCTCCGGCTTGTAGAACCAGAAGGCGATGAGCAGGTAGGAGGCGAGACCGACGCCCTCCCACCCGACGTAGAGCGCCAGGTAGCTGTCGCCCAGGACGAGCAGCAGCATCGCAGCGATGAACAGGTTGAGGTAGGCGAAGAACGTCTTCTTGCGGGGGTCGTGCTCCATGTAGCCGAGCGAGTAGACGTGGATGAGGAACCCGACGCCGGTGATGAGCAGGACGAAGGTCGCGCTCAGCGGGTCGAGCAGCAACCCCGCGTCGACCTTGAAGCCGCCGACCGGGATCCAGCTGAACAGGTGCAGGTCCTGAGACCGCTGCCCGGTCGGGTGCCCCTTCAGCGAGAAGAAGCAGACCACGCCGTAGAGGAACGAGGCCCCGGTCATGGCGCAGGCCAGCAGCGGCCCCCAGGTGCTCGAGCGCTTGCCCGAGAGCAGCAGGATCGCCGCACCGGCTGCGGGGAAGGCCAGCAGCAGCCACAGCGCGGAGAGCGCTCCGGAGGCCGGCACGTAGTGGACCGAGGTCACGAAGGGGCCCCTAGTACTGGAGGAGGTTGGCGTCGTCGACCGAGGCCGAACGGCGGGTGCGGAAGATGCTCATGATGATCGCGAGGCCGACCACGACCTCGGCCGCGGCGACGACCATGACGAAGAACGCCATGATCTGGCCGTCGAGGGCGCCCTTCTCGCGACTGAACGTCACGAGCGTCAGGTTGACGGAGTTGAGCATGAGCTCGACCGACATGAAGACGAGGATCGCGTTGCGGCGGAGCAGCACCCCGAGCGCGCCGATGGTGAAGAGCAGTGCCGCCAGGAACAGGTAGTGGTCGGGGCTCACGCCTGCTCACCCTCCTGGTCGTCCTGGTCGATCAACGTGGGCGCGAGACTGCCCTCCGACACCGAGCCGTCGGGGAGCAGGGCACCGCGCGCGATCGAGTCGCCGGCCGCGAAGACACCCGGTCCCGGCAGCGGGAACGGGTGGTCGGAGGAGAACCGGGCACGCGACAGCTGTTTCTGCGACAGCCGCGGGACCACTCGCTCCTTGTGCGCGAGCACCATCGCGCCCAGGGCTGCCGTGATGAGCAGCGCGGAGGTGATCTCGAAGGCGAAGACGTACTTCGTGAAGAGCAGCCGGGCGATCCCCACGACGTTGCCGTCCTGGTTGGCGTCCGTCAGCCCCTTGCTGTCATCCGCCACCGCACCACCGAGGGTGAACAGGACGAGGACCGCGAGGCCGAGCCCGAGTACCAGCGCCCACAGGCGCTGCCCGCGGAGCGTCTCGACGAGCGAGTCGCTGCTGTCGACGCCGACGAGCATCAGGACGAACAGGAACAGCATGAGGATGGCGCCGGTGTAGACGATGACCTGCACGGCGGCAAGGAACGGGGCGTCCTGGAGGGCGTAGAGCCCCGCGAGGCTCATCATCACGCCCGCGAGGAACAGGGCGCAGTGCACCGCGTTCCTGGCGATCACCATGCCGAGCGCCGCGACCACGGCGATCGGCGCGAGCACCCAGAACCCGATGGCCTCACCGGTGCTGCCGGCGGCGAGCACGGCACTCGCGGTCGCGCTCACTTGGCGCCGCCGACGTAGTAGTCGATGTCGGTCGTCCCGAGCCGCATCGGGTGCGGCGGCTGCTCCATGCCCGGCATCAGCGGGGCGAGCAGGTCCTCCTTGGTGAAGATCAGCGCGTTGCGGCTGTCATCGGCGAGCTCGTACTCGTTGGTCATCGTGAGCGACCGGGTCGGGCAGGCCTCGATGCACAGGCCGCAGAAGATGCAGCGCAGGTAGTTGATCTGGTAGACGGCGGCGTAGCGCTCACCCGGCGAGAAGCGCTGCTCGTCGCTGTTGTCCGCGCCCTCGACGTAGATGGCGTCCGCCGGGCAGGCCCAGGCGCACAGCTCGCAGCCGATGCACTTCTCGAGACCATCGGGATGCCGGTTGAGGACGTGCCGGCCATGGAAGCGCGGCGGCACTGGGCGGACGTACTCGGGGTACTCCTCGGTCGTCGTCTGCTTGAACATCGTGTTGAAGGTGACCCCGAAGCCCTTCACGGGGTCGAGCCAGCTAGCCACGGTCGTGCTCCTCACTGGAGACGGAGGCGGTGACCTGGAAGGACCGGTCCAGCGACCGCGGCGTCGGCGGCACCACCAGGTCCATCGGAGGCAGCGGGAAACCGCCGTCCTCGACGGGGATCGGTGCGTTCTCGGCAGCGAGCTCCTCGGCGGTCCTGCTCTTCTTCTGCGGCCACAGGTAGAAGACGATGAAGAAGGCCGCCATCGCGAAGCCGATGTAGGTGAGCCGGTCGCGCGTGCTGGCGACCTCGTTGGTCAGGGTCCGAATGCTCGCGACGAGCAGGATCCACAGCAGGCTGACGGGGATGAGGACCTTCCAGCCCAGCTTCATGAACTGGTCGTAGCGCAGCCGGGGAAGCGTGCCGCGCAGCCAGATGAACACGAAGATGAACGCGACGACCTTGACCAGGAACCAGACGATCGGGAAGTAGCCCTCGCTCATCCAGCTGATCTGGGAGAACGGGTAGATCGGCCGCCAGCCGCCCAGGAACAGCGTCGTGCACAGCGCGGAGACCGTGATGACGTTGATGTACTCGGCGAGGAAGAACATCGCGAACTTCAGCGAGGTGTACTCGGTGTGGAAGCCGCCGACGAGCTCCGACTCGGCCTCGGGCAGGTCGAACGGCGCGCGGTTGGTCTCCCCCACCATGGCGATCACGTAGATCAGGAACGAGATGGGCAGCGTGATGATGAACCAGCGGTGCGCCTGCGCGGCGACGATCTCGGAGGTGGACAGCGAGCCCGCGTAGAGGAAGACGGGCACGAACGACAGCCCCATCGCCACCTCGTAGGAGATGACCTGCGCGGCCGACCGGAGGCCACCGAGCAGCGGGTAGGTCGAGCCACTCGACCAGCCCGCGAGCACGATGCCGAAGACCCCGACCGACGAGCAGGCCAGGATGAACAGCACGCCGATCGGCAGGTCGGTCAGCTGCACCGCCGTCTGGTGCCCGCCGATGCTGACCTTGGGCCCGATCGGGATGACGCTGAACGCGAGGAACGCGGGTACGGCGGAGAGGATCGGCGCGAGGACGTAGACGGGCTTGTCGGCCAGCGCGGGGATGATCTCCTCCTTGAGCGCCAGCTTGAGACCATCGGCCAGGGACTGGAGGTAGCCGCGCGGTCCGACCCGGTTGGGCCCGGTGCGCTGCTGCATCCAGGAGACGACCTTGCGCTCGAAGACGATCGTGAACAGGGTCAGCACCACGAGCAGCACGAAGACGAACAGCGCCTTGACGAGGGTGACCCAGAAGGGCTCGTGCCCGAAGCTGGTGACCGGCAGCTGGGTGTCTCCCGCGAGCATCAGGAGGACTCCTTCGTCAGGCGGACCCGGTCACCGTGCTGGGCGGCGAGGTCGGTGCGGACAGCCGCCCCCGTGGTGCGGGTCGGCACCCAGACGACGTCGTCGGGCAGCTCGGCCACCACGAGCGGAAGCGTGAGGCTGCCGCGCTCGGTGGTCACCGTGACGTCGTCGCCGTCGACGGCGCCGAGGGTGCTCGCGGTCGCAGCCGACAGGTGCAGCCGAGGCGACCTCGCTGTGCCAGCGAGATGCGGCTCGCCGTCCTGCAGGGACCCGTCGTCCAGCAGCCAGTGCCACGTCGCCAGCCGATAGGTCCCTTCCTCCGCGCCTGAGTCAGGGGCCACCTCCAAGGACGCGAGGGGGAAGGTGGGGTGGTCGGACGTGACGCCGAGGGCACTGATCTCGCGGCGGGCGGCGGCGACGTCAGGCAGCCCGATCGGCCGGTCCATCTCGTCGGCGAGGACGTGCAGGACCCGGTGGTCCGACAGCGCGCCGCTGGTGCGGAGGACCGCCTCGAAGGGGCGGGCCCGACCCTCCCAGTCGAGGTAGGTGCCGTCCTTCTCGACGGGCGCCGCGACGGGGAGCACCACGTCGGCGCGGTCGGTGACGGCCGACCGGCGCATCTCGAGTGACACGACGAACTCGACGGCCTCGAGGGCGTCGAGCGCCAGGCCCGGGTCGAGCACGTCGGCAGGGTCGACGGCACCGACCAGCAGACCCTTGAGCTGCTTGGCCTTGGCGGCGGCGAGGATCGCGGTGAGGTCCTTGCCGGCCTCGGTGGGCAGCTCGCCCCAGCCGACATCGGTGCCGACGGCCCGGCCGCCGGGCAGCAGGGTCGGCAGTGCACCGACGTCGACAGCCCCGCGTTCGCCGGCGCGACGTGGGATCCACGCGAGGTCGGCACCGGTGTCTGCGGCCAGCTTCGCGGCCGCGGTCAGCGCACCGGGGACCGACGCGAGGCGCTCGCCGATGAGGATGACGGCGCGGTCGTCGAGAGCTGACCGGTCGAACGCGTCGAGCGCGGCGGCCTCGTCGCCCGGAGCGGTCTGGACCAGCGTCGCGGACAGCTTGGTCGCGCCGGTGCTGCGCAGCGCGGCGATCGTCGTGACCTGCTGGCCGTGCGCGCGGACAGCCTTGCGCAGCCGCAGGAAGACGATCGGCGACTCCTCCTCCGGCTCGAAGCCGACGAGCAGCACCGAGGGCGCGGCCTCGAGGTCGGCGTAGGTCGTCTCGAGGTAGCGACCGGCGACGTGGGCGCCGAGGAAAGCGAGCTCCTCGTCACTGCCCGGACGGGTGCGGGCGTCGATGTCGTGGGTGCCGAGCGCGACCCGGGCGAACTTGCTCCACGCGAAGGCGTCCTCGACGGTGAGGCGGCCGCCTGGGAGGACCCCGACGCCGCCCTCGTCGCGGGCCATGCCGAGCCCGCGGGCGGCGAGGTCGAGCGCCTCGGTCCACGAGGCCGCACGGAGGACCCCGTCCTCGCGGATCAGCGGGGTGGTGATGCGGTCGGGCTGGGTGGCATAGGTGAACGCCCAGCGGCCCTTGTCGCAGTTCCACTCCTCGTTGACCTGCGGGTCGTCGTCGGCCAGCCGGCGCAGGACCTTGCCCCGGCGGTGGTCGGTGCGCAGGGCGCAACCCGAGGCACAGTGCTCGCACACCATCGGCGACGAGACCAGGTCGAACGGCCGGGCGCGGAAGCGGTAGGCCGCGCCGGTGAGGGCGCCGACCGGGCAGATCTGCACGGTGTTGCCGGAGAAGTAGGACTCGAACGGCTGGTCGGTGTAAATCGCGACCTGCTGCAGCGCGCCCCGTTCGAAGAGCTCGATGAACGGGTCGCCGGCAACCTGCTGGCTGAAGCGGGTGCACCGCGCGCAGAGCACGCAGCGCTCGCGGTCGAGCAGCACCTGGCTGCTGATCGCGACCGGCTTGGGGAAGGTGCGCTTCAGGTCGACGAAGCGGCTCTCGCCCGGCCCGTTGCTCATCGTCTGGTTCTGCAGCGGGCACTCGCCGCCCTTGTCGCAGACCGGGCAGTCGAGCGGGTGGTTGATGAGGAGCATCTCGAGGTTGCCCCGCTGCGCCTTCTCTGCGACCGGCGAGGTGAGCTGGGTCCTGACGACCATGCCCTCGGTGACCGTGACCGTGCAGGACGCAACCGGCTTGCGCTGGCCCTCGACCTCGACGATGCACTGGCGGCAGGCGCCGACAGGGTCGAGCAGCGGGTGGTCGCAGAACCGCGGGATCTGGATGCCGACGAGCTCGGCCGCTCGGATGATCAGCGTGCCCTTGGGCACCTGGACCTGGAAGCCGTCGATCGTGACGGTGATGAGCTCGGTCTGCACCGCTACCTCGGCCGTCATGCGGTCACCGCCCCAAAGACGGTGGAGGCCACCGGGTCGAACGGGCAACCGCCCGCGACGTGCTGGAGGAACTCGTCGCGGAACAGCTGGACGCCGCTGACGATCGGGCTGGTCGCGCCGTCACCGAGGGCGCAGAAGGCGCGGCCGAAGATGTTGTCGCAGGTGTCGAGCAACGTCGCGATGTCCTCCTCGGTGCCGGTGCCGGCCTCGAGGCGCTGCAGGATCTGGACCATCCAGTAGGTGCCCTCGCGGCAGGGGGTGCACTTGCCGCAGGACTCGTGGGCATAGAATTCGGTCCAGCGCAGGATCGCGCGCACCACGCAGGTGGTGTCGTCAAAGCACTGCAGCGCCTTGGTGCCCAGCATCGAGCCGGCCGCGGTGACGCCCTCGTAGTCGAGCGGGACGTCGAGGTGGTCGGCGGTCAGCAGCGGGGTGGACGAGCCGCCGGGCGTCCAGAACTTCAGGGTGCGGCCGTCGCGCATGCCACCGGACAGGTCGAGCAGCTGACGCAGGGTGATGCCGAGCGGGGCCTCGTACTGGCCTGGCTTCTTCACGTGTCCCGACAGCGAGTACAGGGTGTAGCCCTTGCTCTTCTCGGTGCCCATGCTCGAGAACCACTCGGCGCCCCCGAGCACGATCGACGGGACCGAGGCGATCGACTCGACGTTGTTGACGACGGTCGGGCAGGCATACAGGCCATGGGTGGCGGGGAACGGCGGCCGCAGCCGCGGCTGGCCGCGGTAGCCCTCGAGCGAGTCGAGCAGGGCCGTCTCCTCGCCGCAGATGTAGGCGCCGGCACCGGCATGCACGACGACCTCCAGGTCGAATCCGCTGCCGTGGATGTCCTTGCCGAGATGACCCGCGGAGTAGGCCTGCTGGACGGCGTCGTGCAGCCGGCGTACGACGTGCGTGACCTCGCCGCGGACGTAGATGAACGCGTGGCTCGCGCGGATCGCGTAGGACGCGATGATGACGCCTTCGAGGAGGGCGTGCGGGTTGGCGAGCATGAACGGCACGTCCTTGCACGTGCCGGGCTCGGACTCGTCGGCGTTGACGACGAGGTAGTGCGGCTTGCCGCCCTGGCCCTCGGGTCCCTGCGGGATGAAGCCCCACTTCATGCCGGTGGGGAACCCTGCGCCGCCGCGGCCGCGCAGGCCGGAGTCCTTGACGAGCTGGATGAGCGCGTCAGGGTCGGTCTTCAGGGCCTTGGTCAGCGCCTCGTAGCCGCGGTGTCGCGCGTAGCCCTCGAGGGTGAAGGCGTCGGCCTCGTCCCAGTGGGCGCTCAGGACGGGTGTCAGCACGTCAGGCCTCGCTAGCGGGGTAGGAGGGAGCGACATCGCCGCGCTGCCTGGCGAGGTCGAGGCCGATGAGGCTGGCGGGACCAGCTGCCACGCCCTCCTGCCCGAGTCCGTCGTTGAAGCCGGCCAGCACGCGCGACATCTCCTTGAAGCTCACCAACCTGGACGGGCCGCGGGTCGGCGCCGGCGGGTTGCCGGCCTGGCAGGCGTCGAGCAGACCGCGCAGCGACTGGGGGTCCTGGTTGTCGTAGAACTCCCAGTTGACCATCACGACGGGGGCGTAGTCGCAGGCCGCGTTGCACTCGATGTGCTCGAGGCTGACGGAGCCGTCGGCGGACGTCTCGTTGTTGCCGATGCCGAGGTGCTCCTTGGCGACGGCGAACAAGGCGTCGCCGCCGAGCACCGCGCAGAGCGTGTTGGTGCAGACGCCGACGTGGTAGCTGCCGGCCGGGCGGCGGCGGTACATCGTGTAGAAGGTCGCGACCGCCCCGACCTCGGCCTTGGTGAGCTCGAGCTCCTCGGCGCACAGCGAGATGCCGGCCGGCGAGACATAGCCCTGCACCGACTGCACCAGGTGCAGCATCGGCAGCAGCGCGGAGCGCGAGCGCGGGTAGCGCGCGATGATCTCGCGCGCCTCCCGACGCGTGTCGTCCGTCAGCGGCGGGATGCCGTCCGGGACGACTGTCGTTGCAGGAAGTCCGAGGTCCATCTAGCGGTCCACTCCACCCATGACGGGGTCGATCGAGGCGACAGCCGCGATGGCGTCCGCGATGAGCGACCCCTCGCACATGGCCGACGCCGACTGCAGGTTGACGAAGCTCGGCTCGCGGACGTGGACCCGGAACGGCCGGGTGCCACCGTCGCTGACGGCGTGCACGCCGAGCTCGCCGCGGGGCGACTCGATCGGGACGTAGACCTGACCGGCCGGGACCCGGAAGCCCTCGGTGACGAGCTTGAAGTGGTGGATCAGGGCCTCCATCGACGTACCCATGATCTTCTTCACGTGGTCGAGCGACTGGCCCATGCCGTCACTGCCGAGCGCGAGCTGCGCCGGCCAGCCGATCTTCTTGTCCTCGATCATCACGGGTCCGGGCTGAAGACGGTCGAGCGCCTGCTCGACGATCTTCATCGACTCCTTCATCTCCGCGACGCGGACCTGGAAGCGGCCCCAGCCGTCCGCCGTGGTGGCCGTCGGGACCTCGAAGTCGTAGTTCTCGTAGCCGCAGTAGGGCTGGGTCTTGCGGAGGTCCCACGCGAGTCCGGCCGACCGGAGGATCGGACCGGTGACGCCGAGCGCCAGGCAGCCCTGCACGTCGAGGTAGGCGACGTCCTGCAGGCGCTGCTGCCAGATCGGCTGGCCCGTGAGCAGCTGGTCGACGATCGGCACGCGCTCCTCGAGCGTCTCGAGCAGCTCGCGGACCTTCTCCACCGCACCGGGCGGGAGGTCCTGGGACACACCGCCGGGGCGGATGTAGGCGTGGTTCATCCGTAGGCCGGTGATGGTCTCGAGCACGTCGAGGCACAGCTCGCGCTCACGGAAGCCGTTGGTCATGGCCGTGAGGGCGCCGAGCTCCATGCCACCGGTCGCCAGCCACACCAGGTGTGAGGCGATCCGGTTGATCTCCATGCAGAGCACGCGAATGGTTGTCGCGCGCTCCGGCACCTCGATGCCGAGCAGCTTCTCGACGGCGAGGCAGTAGGCGGTCTCGTTGAAGATCGGGGCGAGGTAGTCCATCCGCGTCACGAAGGTGACGCCCTGGGTCCAGTTGCGGTACTCCATGTTCTTCTCGATGCCGGTGTGCAGGTAGCCGATCACCGTGCGCGCACTGGTGACCGTCTCCCCCTCCAGCTCGAGGACGAGGCGGAGCACCCCGTGGGTCGAGGGATGCTGCGGACCCATGTTGACGACCATCCGCTGGTCGTCACCGGCACCCGCGACCACCGCGTCCCAGTCGCCACCGGTGACGGTGTAGACGGTCCCCTCGGTGGTCTCGCGCTCCGGTGTGTAGGCGCTCACGAGTAGCTCCTCCGCTCGTCCGGGGGCGGGATGCTCGCACCCTTGTACTCGACCGGGATGCCGCCGAGCGGGTAGTCCTTGCGCTGCGGGTGACCGTCCCAGTCGTCCGGCATGAGGATCCGGGTCAGCGCCGGGTGGCCGTCGAAGACGATGCCGAACATGTCCCAGGCCTCGCGCTCCTGGAAGTCAGCCGTCGGGTAGACGGAGCAGACGCTGGGCAGGTGCGGGTCCTCGAACGTCACAGCGGCCTCGACGCGCAGCCGACGCCGGTAGGTCAGCGACGTGAAGTGGTAGACCGCGTGCAGCCGCGCGTCGTCGGCCGGGTAGTCGACGCCGGAGACCGATGACAGCAGCTCGAAGCGCAGGTTGGGCTCGTCGCGCAGCGTCCTGGCGACGTCGAGGACCGACTCCGGCGTGACGTATATCGTGAGCTCGCCCCGGTCGACGACGACGCGCAGCACGTTGTCGGCGAACCCCGGCCAGGCCGACTCGAGAGCATCCGTCGCCTCGTCGAACCAGCCGCCGTACGGCTTGGGGCTCGACACCTCCGCCGGGGCGGAGACGGTCAGGCCGCCGAAGCCCGACGTGTCACCGCTGCCGTGTACGCCGAACATGCCGCGCGCCACCGGCTTGCCGGCCGCTGCAGCGTCGTCGGTGGTGCCGCCGCTGGCCTGGGGCAGGTTGCGGGGCTCCT
>JAWWOJ010000474.1:0-4359 GCA_033851885.1 Frankiales bacterium
ATCCGCAGGGGGTGCCGGAGCAGGCCCTTGCCGTGCTCGACCGCCTCGTGCATGGCCCGGAGGACGGTGCTGAGGACGGCGCCCCGGACCCGCACCAGCAGGACCGCGACGAGCACCAGCGCACAACCGGCGAGCAGCCATCTCTGCTGCTGCCCGGCACGCACCCCTTGCTGTGCCAGCAGCCGCATCTCGGCGGTCGCGCCGGGCACCCCGAGCGACGGCCCGAGCAGGGTCATGCCGGCCGCGTACGCCGCATCGGTCAGGGCCCCGATGAGGGCCAGCGTCGCCATCGCGCTGGTCGCCGAACCCGTCGGCAATCCGACGCGCAGCAGGTATCGCATGTTCACGCCGGCGCCGCCGACGCCTCCAGGGACGATGCGGTTCATGGCTGCGGCCGCGAGCTGGACCAACGTGGTGCTGCGCAGCGACAGCGGACGGGCGCTGACGGCGCACAGAGCTCCTGCGGAGCTGACGTAGTGGATCGCCGACAGGACGGTCAGGAGGAGGACCCCGAGGACGGCAGACCACACCGCCGGTGAGATCGCGTCGACGGGACCGTCCGGCACGTCGGGGTGGAGCAGGTAGGCCGAGACGGCGGCCACCGACGCGACGGCGCCTACCCACCCGAGCGGGAGTGCCGCGATCGCCTGCCCTCGTCGCATCGCCCCACGATGACGCACGTCCCTGTCGATCGGCTGAACCGAAGCTGTGAGAGCGCTTGGCTGCCCGGCGGTCAGCCGCCCGTCGAACGACGCGTGACGAGCTCGGGGGTGAACAGCACCTGCTGATGGGCGTGCTCGGCGGGCGCCGAGATCTCATCGAGCAGCATGAGGGCGGCCGTCCGGCCGAGCTGGAGCGCCGGCTGGCGGATCGACGTGAGGGGTACGGCCGCCGTCGCGGCGAACTCGATGTCGTCGTAGCCGACGAGCGCGACGTCGTCGGGCACCCGGACGCCCTGCTCCAGCAGGGCGCGGAGCACGCCGAGGGCCACGACGTCGTTGGCGCAGAACACCGCGTCCGTCCGCGTCACTCTCCTCGCCGCGGCATAGCCGGCGGCGCCCGTCAGGGCGTCGATCTCGACGCGTCGCACGTGCAGGCCGGTGTCCTCGAGACCTCTTCCACGGTCCGCGCACTGGCGAATCGAGTCCGGCCCGGTCACGTAGGCGACCCGCTCCCGGCCCCGTGAGAGCAGGTGCTCGCCCACCAGCTGGCCGCCACGGATGTCGTCCACCGCGGCAGAGCACCGGTCCGGCTGGGCCGCCTCGTCGACGAGGACGACCGAGGTGCCGCGGGCCTCGAGCTCGCGGACCCGATCCAGGTCGCTGTCGGCGGGGGTCAGCAGCACGCCGTCCACCCGGTGCTCCTCGAGGAACCGCAGGTGGGTGGCCTGGCGGGCGGGGGAGCCGTCGGAGTTGCAGAGCAGGACGGCGTACCCCTGCTCGGCCGCCGCCTGCTCGACGCCGCGGGCGACGTCGGTGAAGAACGGGTTGCCGATGTCGAGGACGACCAGGCCGAGGGCATGGCTGCGGCCGGCCCGCAGGGATCCGGCCGAGCTGTTGCGCACGAAGCCGAGCTCGCGCATCGCCGCCTCGACCCTGGCGCGGGTCGGTGCGGCCACCTGGTCGGGGCGGTTGAGGACGTTGGACACGGTGCCGACCGACACGAGGGCACGCTCGGCGACGGCCTTGATGCCGGCTGGACGGCTCATGGTGGCTCCTTCGGGCTGAAACGGTTCAGATCTCAGTGTGCCTGATCTCCTTGACCTCTCGCCGGTGTTTTCCGTACCGTATGGAGCAAGGAAATGAAACGTTTCATATCACGGAGAACTCATGGTGGACACCAGCACGGTGAAGGCGGGACTACGGGCGCTGTCGGTCGAGGTGCCCTCGTGGGCCTACGGCAACTCCGGCACGCGCTTCAAGGTGTTCGGCCAGCCGGGGGTGCCCCGGGACCCGTTCGAGAAGCTCGCGGATGCGGCCCAGGTGCACCGGTTCACCGGCGCCGCGGGCAGCGTCTCCCTGCACATCCCGTGGGACGAGGTGGACGACTACGGGGTGCTCGCGAAGCACGCCGCTGACCTCGGCGTCCGGATCGGGATGATCAACAGCAACGTCTTTCAGGACGACGACTACCGACTCGGCAGCGTCTGCAACCCCTTGGCGGCGATCCGGCGCAAGGCCACCGACCACCTGCTCGGCTGCATCGACGTGATGGACGCCACCGGGTCACGCGACCTGAAGCTGTGGTTTGCCGACGGCCTCAACTATCCGGGGCAGGACGACCTGCGTGCACGTCAGGACCGGCTCGCCGAGGCACTGCGGGAGGTCTACGCGCGCCTCGGCGACGACCAGCGGATGGTGCTGGAGTACAAGTTCTTCGAGCCGGCGTTCTACGCCACCGACATCCCCGACTGGGGCACGTCCTACGCCCACTGCCTGGAGCTCGGGCCGAAAGCGCAGGTGGTGGTCGACACCGGGCATCACGCCCCCGGCACCAACATCGAATTCATCGTCGCGTTCCTGCTGCGGCAGCGAAAGCTCGGGGCGTTCGACTTCAACAGCCGCTTCTATGCCGACGACGATCTCATCGTCGGTGCCGCAGATCCCTTCCAGCTCTTCCGGATCCTGCATGAGGTCAACCTCGGCGGCGGGTTCGACGCGGCCAGTGGCGTCACCTTCATGCTCGACCAGTGCCACAACATCGAGCCGAAGATCCCCGGCCAGATCCGTTCGATCATGAACGTGCAGGAGGCGGTGGCCAAGGCCCTGCTCGTGGACCGCGAGGAGCTGCACCTCGCGCAGCAGGAGGGTGACGTGCTCGCCGCCCACGGAGCCCTGATGGACGCCTACAACACCGACGTCCGTCCGCTGCTCGCGCAGCTGCGCCAGGAGCAGGGGCTCGACCCCGACCCGATGGCCGCCTACCAGGCATCGGGCTACGCGGAGCAGATCGCCGCCGGCCGCGTCGGCGGCAACCAGGCCGGATGGGGAGCATGAACCAGCGCGACGACCTGATCGCGCGGAGCAACCGGCTCGGCGCCGATCCCCGCAACACCAACTACGCGGGTGGCAACACGTCCGCCAAGGGCGTGTCCCTGGACCCGGTCAACGGCCAACCGGTCGAGCTGATGTGGGTCAAGGGCTCCGGTGGCGACCTCGGAACCCTCACCGAGGCCGGTCTTGCGGCCCTCCGGGTCGACCGGCTCCGCTCACTCGTGGACGTCTACCCTGGCGTGGATCGCGAGGACGACATGGTGGTGGCCTTCGACTTCTGCCTCCACGGTCGTGGTGGGGCGGCGCCGTCCATCGACACCGCCATGCACGGGCTCGTCGAGGCCGCCCATGTCGACCACCTGCACCCCGACAGCGGCATCGCGCTGGCCTGCGCCGCCGACGGCGAGGCGCTCACCAAGGAGTGCTTCGGTGACCGCGTCGAGTGGATCCCGTGGCGCCGGCCCGGCTTCCAGCTCGGTCTCGACATCGCCGCCGTCCACGCCGCCTACCCGCAGGCCATCGGCTGCATCCTCGGTGGGCACGGGATCACGGCCTGGGGGGAGACGAGCGACGAGTGCGAGGCCCGCTCCCTGGAGCTCATCCGCACCGCCGAGCAGTTCCTCGCCGACCGGGGATCCGCGGCGCCGTTCGGTGCCCTGGTGCCCGGCTACGAGCCGCTCGAGGCGGCCGCGCGGGCGGCGAAGGCGGCGGCGCTCGCCCCGGCGATCCGAGGCGTCGCGTCCCGGGACCTGCCGATGGTGGGCCACCTGACCGACAGCGACGTCGTTCTCGACTTCCTCTCCCGGGAGAAGCTGACCGCGCTCGCCGAGCTCGGCACCTCCTGCCCCGACCACTTCCTGCGCACCAAGGTCCGCCCCCTCGTCGTGGACCTCCCGGCCACGGCGACCGTCGAGGAGGTGCTCGAGCGGCTTCCGGCGCTCAGCGACACCTACCGCGCCGACTACGCCGCCTACTACGAGCGGCACGCCACGTCGGACAGTCCGGCGATGCGTGGGGCCGACCCGGCGATCGTGCTGGTTCCTGGTGTCGGGATGTTCAGCTTCGGCAAGGACAAGCAGACCGCTCGGGTGGCGGGCGAGTTCTACGTCAATGCCATCAACGTCATGCGGGGGGCGGAGTCGGTGTCGACCTACGCGCCGATCTCGGAGAGCGAGAAGTTCCGCATCGAGTACTGGTCACTCGAGGAGGCAAAGCTCCAGCGGATGCCGAAGCCGAAGCCGCTCGCGACGCGGGTGGCGCTCGTCACCGGCGCCGGGTCGGGCATCGGTCGCGCCATCGCCCAGCGGCTCGCCGCCGAGGGCGCCTGCGTCGTCGTCACCGACCGCGACGCCGAGGCGGCCGCCTC
>JAWWOJ010000500.1:0-2603 GCA_033851885.1 Frankiales bacterium
GTCGTCGCCGCAGGAGGTCTCGCGGGCCGCTGCCGCGGCCGCCGCCGCCCTCGACGGCTGGCGTCGGACGCCGGTGACCGAGCGGGTGCAGTACATCTTCCGGCTGAAGGCGCGTCTGGAGGATCGGCTCGAGGACTTCGCCGCCGCTATCACGGCAGAGCACGGCAAGGTCCTCGCGGAGGCCCGCGGTGAGGTGCGACGCGCCATCGACAACCTCGACATGGCATGTGGGGCCCCGTCTCTGATGCAGGGCGACGCCTCCGAGGACGTGTCGCGGGGCATCGACGAGGTGATGATCCGGCAGCCCGTCGGGGTGTGTGCGGCCATCGTCCCCTTCAACTTCCCCCTGATGATCCCGTGCTGGTTCCTGCCCTCTGCGCTGGTGACCGGCAACACCTTCGTCCTGAAAGCCTCCGAGCGGACTCCCCTGACGGCACAGCTCCTCTTCCAGGAGCTCGAGGGGCTCGGCCTACCGGACGGCGTGGTCAACCTGCTGCACGGCGGCGTCGACACTGCCAACGCGCTCATCGACCACCCCGCCGTACGCGCGGTGAGCTTCGTCGGCTCGACGCCGGCTGCCAGGGCGGTCTACGCCAGGGCCACCAGTCTCGGCAAGCGAGCCCAGGCCCAGGGTGGAGCCCGTAACGCCATCGTCGTCCTGCCCGACGCAGCCCTCGACCTGGCGGCGGACGTGACAGCGGAGTCCGCTTTCGGGAACGCAGGGCAGCGCTGCCTCGCGGGCGGTCTGGCCATCGCGGTCGGCAACGTCGGCAAGGACTTCACCGAGGCCGTGGTCGATCTGGCCCAGTCGAGGGTCGTCGGCCCCGGCGCGGCCGCGGGAAGCCAGATCGGCCCGGTGATCTCAGGCCAGAGCCGCAGCCGCATCGAGGACCTGGTCACGATGGCGCACCGGGACGGCGCCACCCTCGCGGTCGACGGGCGCGCCGCGGTGGTCGACGGCTACGGCGACGGCTTCTACGTCAGGCCCACGGTGATCACCGGTGTCGCCGCCGAGGCGACCATCGCGAAGACCGAGGTCTTCGGACCCGTTCTGACCGTGCTTGAGGCGACCGACCTCGACCAGGCGCTGCGGATGGTCAACGGCGGGGACTTCGGCAACATGGCGTGCGTCTTCACCGAGAGCGGCCGGGCCGCGCGACGGTTCCGCTACGAGGCGCAGGCAGGCAACATCGGCATCAATGTCGGCGTCGCGCAGCCGATGCCGTTCTTCCCGTTCAGCGGCTGGAAGGACAGCTTCTTCGGCGACCTGCACGCCCACGGTCGGCACGGCATCGAGTTCTACACGCAGACCAAGGTCGTCGTCGAGCGGTGGCAGTAACCGACATGCAAGCCGACATGCAAGCCGACATGCAAGCCGTCTTGCACGCCGACCCTCACTCCCTCACGGAGCTGCAGCGCTTCCGGGCGGGGCTGCGCAGGTGGCTGGCAGACAACGCCCAGGCGCTGACGCCGTCGGTCGAGGACCACGCCAGCGTCGACCGGGAGCTCGCGCACCAGCGCAAGGTCCAGTCCCTGCTGTACGACGCCGGGTGGATGCTCGCGGGCTGGCCGGTCGAGGTGGGGGGTCTCGGGGGGAGCCCGTTGCTGCGGGCGGTGCTCGGGGAGGAGCTCACCAGCCGGGCCTTGGTGCACACGACCTCCTGGTCGATGCACGAGGTGCTGGGACCTGCGATCGTGGCCTACGGGCACCCCGACCTGGCAGCGGACCTGCTGCCCCGGCTGCTAGCGGGCCAGGAGTTCTGGTGCCAGGGGTTCTCCGAGCCGGAGGCGGGCAGCGACCTGGGCTCGCTGCGGACCACGGCGCGGCCGTCCGGCACCAACTGGGTGATCAGCGGCGAGAAGCTCTGGACCAGCTGGGGTCATCACGCGACCCGCTGCGTCGTGCTGGCCCGCACCGGTGCCGTGGGGTCAGGCTCGCGGGGCATCAGCGCCTTCCTCGTGGACATGGCGACGCCGGGCATCACCGCCCGTCCGTTGCAGACGATGGCCGATGTCGACGAGTTCAGCGCCACTTCGTTCGTCGACGTGATCGTCCCCGCCGCCCGGCTGCTGGGCGAGGTCGGCCAGGGCTGGTCGGTCGCCCAGCACATCCTGGCGTGCGAGCGGGGACCGATCTTCTGGCAGCGCGGTGCCTGGTTGATGGGCCAGCTGAGCCGGGTGCTCCCCATGGCGCAGGAGCGGCAGGCCGACGCTCTCCTCGGTGAGGCCTACCAGGCGCTCTGGGCCTTCCGTGCGCGCTCCCTGAGCACCCAGCGCGGCATGGCGTCCGGCAGGCTGCCCGGAGCAGCGGCCTCCGTCGACAAGATCCTGGTCGCCGCAGCTGAGCAGATCGCCATGGACGCGGCGCGGGAGCTGCTCGGCGGAGCCCTCGAGACCGACGACTCGCTGGTGGGCCGCGGCTGGCGCCGCGAGTGGGCCTACTCGCGCGCTGCCAGCATCTACGGAGGCACGAGCGAAATCCAGAAGGACATCGTGTCCGCCCAGCTGCTCGGTCTGCCGAGGGGGACCTGATGGACGCCCACCACGTGCCGCTCCTGGACTCCACCCTGCGGCAGCTGGCGGAGTCGCTCGACGCCGACGCC
>JAWWOJ010000505.1:0-7179 GCA_033851885.1 Frankiales bacterium
CATCGCCGGACTGGCCCATGCGGTCGACCGGGGCGAGCTGTCGCTGAGGTACCAACCCGTGCGCTGCCTGGCCGATGACCGGTTGGTCGCCGTCGAGGCGCTGGTGCGCTGGCGGCACCCGCAGCTGGGCGAGGTCTCGCCGGGCGAGTTCATCCCCCTGGCAGAGGACAGCGGTCACATCCAGGTGATCGGCTCCTGGGTGCTCCAGGAAGCCATCTCCCAGGTCGGGCGCTGGGACGCCCTCGGCCGGTCGCTGCCACAGCTGTTCGTCAACCTCTCCGCCAAGCAGCTCACCGCTGACCTTCCTGGGCAGGTGCTCGAGCTGCTCGCCCAGCACGGCATCAGCCGACAGCGACTCGTCCTGGAGCTCACCGAGAGCCAGCTCCCCGGTGTCAGCGGCGACCAAGCCCTCACGAAGCTGCGTGCAGCGCGCGTGCAGGTCGCCCTCGACGACTTCGGGTCGGGTTACTCCAGCCTGGCCCAACTGGTCCGGCTGCCGGTCGACATCGTCAAGCTCGATCGCGACCTCGTCGCCAACCTGGGGCAGGAGGGGGGCGGTGCCGTGCTCACCGCAGCGGTCGCGCTCGCGCGGTCTCTCGGCCTGCGCACCGTTGCCGAGGGGATCGAGACCGAGGCGGAGCGCGTGGCCGTCGTGCGTGCAGGCGCGGACCTCGGGCAGGGCTACCTGCTCGCCCGCCCGATGACCCCCGCAGACATGTGCGAGCTGATCCCGCGCCACGTCGACGTACCGCTCCCGAGTCGAGCGGTGCGACGGTGAGGCCGCTGCGCCGGCGGGCGTGCAACCGACGACCCACCGAGGTCCTCATCCTCAGCGGCATGACCGCGATGGCGAGCCTGGCCTGCCTCGCGCTCTACTTCTGGCCGCTCACACCGAACGCCCCGGTCACGATGGACCTCGCCTTCGCGGGGCTGGCGGGCGCGCTGACCCTCGGGCTGTGGACCGCGCGCCGGGTCCCCCGCGTGGCCCTGCACGCGATGGTGATCATGTGGCTCATCGGTATCACGCTGGGGGTGCTGTTCGCCCCCAACCCGCAGGGGGCCGCGGGCACCGGTGTCACCTACACCTGGACCCTGCTCTACACCTCCTACTTCTTCAGCGAACGGGCCGCCCGCGGCTACGCCGCCACGACGGCCGTCGTCTATCTCGCGGCCTCCCTGGCGCGTCCCTACCAGGGCGTCGTGGCGACCTGGGCGATCGTCACCATCACGTGCGTCGTCGGCTGCGAGCTGCTGCTGAGCATGCTGCGTCAGCTCCGGGTCGCCGCGCTGCACGACAACCTGACCGGCCAACGGAACCGGGCGGCCCTCGTCCAACAGGGAGCCGACGCGATCCGGACCGGCCGCAGACGCGACCGGCCGCTCACCGTCGCACTGCTGGACCTCGACCACTTCAAGCAGATCAACGACGCGCGCGGCCATGCCGCCGGCGACGCGGTGCTTCAGCAGGTGGCCCAGCACTGGACCAGCCAGCTGCGTGCCGGCGACACGCTGTACCGGTCCGGTGGCGATGAGTTCGTGCTGCTGCTCCCCGACACCCGCGAGGAGCAGGCCGCGGGGCTGCTGAACCGGCTGCGCGACGGATCCCCGACCGCATGGTGTTTCGGACTTGCCGAGGTAGGGGCGGACGACGACCTCGACGATGCCCTGGCCCGGGCGGACCGCAGGCTCTACGCCGCCAAGTCGATGCGTCCCCCGGCGCCGTTGCCTGCACCTCGGAGGCTTCACCCGTGGGAGCAGGTCCCGGGATAACCACGGTTGCTTGACATGGGGCAACTTTCGACGAAATGTCCTGTACGCTGGGTTTCACCTAGCTGTCTACGCTCATGCTCTCCCAGGAGCGGTGCCCCTTGGACCTGTGGACCAGCGCCACCGGCCGCACGGCCGTTGTGACGCCTCGAGGCGAGCTCGACATCGCGCGCACCCATGACCTGCGGCGATGCCTGTACGAAGTGGGCTCCGCCACGACGCTGGTGCTGGTCGACCTGCAGCATGTGACGTTTCTCGACAGCAGCATCCTCGGGGTCCTGGTCGGCGGCGTGAAGCGGTGCACGGCCCGCGGGACGCAGCTCATGATCGTCAACGCCGCGGGCATCCCGCTCAAGGCCCTCACGCTCACCGGGCTCACGCACCTGCTGCCCGAGGCGGATCGCAAGGCGGCCGCTCAGCGCAGCTGACCGCGTCAGTCCCGCGAGCTGACGAGCTCGTCATGGGCGATGTGCGCCAGCTGCCGCCAGAGCAGGACGCAGAACAGGGCTGAGCCGATGAAGGCGAACCAGTAGGGCGCGGTGACGCCCCACTGCTCGGCGAGCACGCCACCGATGGCCGACCCGACGACCATGCTGCCGAAGACGCCGACCATGTTCACGCCGTTGACCCGGCCCTGGAGCTCGTTGGGCACCGACCGCTGCCGGATGCTGGTGGACGTGGTGCCCCACACCATCGCGTGCGCGCCGAACACGAAGAAGATGACCATCGCGAGCCAGGCGTCGGTCGTCACGGCGAGGGCAAGGTAGGTCAGGGTCTCGAGGACCAGCCCTAGGCGCATGAGGGTGCTCAACCGGAACCGCCTGGTGATTCGTCCGTAGAACGCGGCCCCCACCAGGCTCCCGGCGGCGGAGCACGTCGTGAGGAGACCGAAGCCGACCTCGTGCAGGCCGAGGCGGTCGCGGGCGTAGAGGACGAGCACCGACCAGGCCGCCCCGAACGTGATGTTGAAGATGAAGATCGTGAGCACCAGCGTCCGCACGGCAGCGTGGTGCAGCACCCAGCGGAAGCCCTCGGCGATGTCGTGCCGCAGGTGACTGGGCTCGCGGTCACCCGGCGCCGTCGACGTGGCGATGCGCGACACCAGCACGACGCCCACCGCGACCAGCACCGCCTGCCCGAGGAACGGCCAGGCGCGGCCGACGGCAAACAGCGCGGCACCGATCGGCGGGCCGATGAGCTGGTTGACGCCGACCAGCCCGGCAGCGAGCCGGGCGTTGCCGAGCGGCAGGTCGTCTCGGTCGATGACCATCGGCAGCAGCGTCTGCGACGTGGTGTCGGCGAAGACCTCCGCCGTACCCACCACGAAGATCGAGACCAGGACGACCACGATGGACACGGCGCCCGTCGCGACCGAGACGCAGAGCAGCGTGAGCACTGCGGCTCGCGCGAGGTCGACGGCGATGATGATCCGCTTTCGATCGACGCGGTCGGCGATCGCCCCGGCGACCAGACCGAAGACCAGCCAGGGCAGTCCGCGGAGCAGGACCGCGAGCGCGACGAGGAAGGCGTCGTTGGTCTCCGACGCCACCAGCAGCGGGCCGGCCGCCAGGCCGAGGCCGTCGCCGAGGTTGCTCACCCAGGAGGAGGCGAGCAGCCGTCGGAAGTCGGTCCCGAGCCTGCTCGGGGCGACCATCTCGACGACGCTGACCATCACCCGAGGCTAGGTGGCGCGACCCAGGCATTTCTCAGTGCTGAGGGGGCAGGGTCTGCTCATGCCCCGCCGTCGGTGCGCTGCCGTCGTCGTCGCTGTCCTGGCACTGGGTGCGTGCACCGTCCAGCCCGGCTCGGCGCCGAGCGTCGTGCACCTGCGTCCCCTCGCGGCCGGCACGAGGTCGGTGGTCGGCCACTCGGTGCAGGGCAGGGAGCTCACGGTCTACCGGATGGGCTCGGCCACGGCGAAGCGTCACGTGCTGGTGGTCGGCGTGATCCACGGCGACGAGGTCGCCGGCCGTCGCATCGCGCTGTCGCTGCTGCACCTGGACGTTCCCGCGGGAACGTCACTGTGGGTGGTTCCCGACGGCAACCCGGACGGCGTGGCGGCGCATACCCGGCAGAACGCCCATCGCGTCGACCTCAACCGCAACTTCTCCTACGACTGGGCACCGATCGGCCGCCCGGGCGACCAGCAGTACTCAGGTCCGCGCGCGCTCTCGGAGCCCGAATCGGCCGCCCTCTCCGACCTCGTCCGGCGGCTCCGTCCGGCGGTCACGGTCTGGTTCCACCAGCCGGTCGGCATCGTCGACGAGTCGGGCGGCTCGGTCAGCGTCGAGCAGCGGTTCGCGAACACCCTGGGCGAGCCGCTGCGACGGATGACCCGCTACCACGGCAGCGCGACCAGCTGGCAGAACCACGGCTATCCCGGCACCACCGCGTTCGTCGTGGAGTTGCCGCGGCACCCGACGGACGCACTCGACCAGCGCGCCGTGCGGGCCGTCCAGAACCTGCTCTGAGGTCAGCGCTGGATGGCCTTGGTCTCCAGGAACTCCTCGAGGCCGAAGGTGCCGGCCTCCCGGCCGATGCCGGACTGCTTGTAGCCACCGAACGGCGCCGCCGGGTTGAAGGCCCCGCCGTTGACTTCGACCTGGCCGGTGCGGAGCCGGCGGGCGACCTGCATCGCGCGCTCCGGGCTGCCGGACCAGACGCCGCCGGCGAGGCCGTAGTCGCTGTCATTGGCGATCCGCACGGCCTCGTCCTCGTCGGCGTACGGCATGATGACGAGCACCGGCCCGAAGATCTCCTCGCGCGCGATCGTCATGTCGGGGGTGACGCCCGAGAACACCGTCGGCTTCACATAGAACCCCTTGTCCTGCAAGGGTTCTGCGCCGCCCGTGACGAGGCGGGCACCTTCGGCCGTACCCCGGTTGATGTAGTCGCGGACCCGCTTGAGCTGGGTGCTGCTGACCAGCGGCCCGAGCATCGACGAGGGGTCCTGAGGGTCACCGGTCGCGAACGCGGCGGCCGTCGCGGCGGCGATCTGCTCGGCCTGCTCGAGCTTGTCGGCGGGCACCAGCATGCGGGTCAGCGCGGAGCAGGTCTGACCGGAGTTGAGGAAGCACTTGCCGACGCCGTCGGCGACGGCCTTCTCGAGGTCGGCGTCGTCGAGGATCACGTTGGCCGACTTGCCACCGAGCTCGAGGGCGACCCGCTTCACCTGCTTGCCGGCGAGCTCGGCGATCCGCTTGCCCGCCCGGGTCGAGCCGGTGAACGAGATCATGTCGACGTCAGGGTGGACGACGAGCGCCTCGCCGACCTGCTCGCCATAGCCGGAGACCAGGTTGAAGACCCCGGCGGGCAGTCCGATGCCGTCGAAGACCTCAGCCAGGACGTACGCCGACAGCGGCGCCACCTCGCTGGGCTTCACGACGACGGTGCAGCCCGCTGCCAGCGCGGCGCCGACCTTGAGGACCACCTGGTGCAGCGGGTAGTTCCACGGCGTGATGCAGCCGACGACGCCGACGGGCTCGCGCACGATGAGCGAGTTGCCGACCTCCTGGCCGTCGAAGTCGAACGTGCGGGCCAGCTCGGCGAAGTTCGCGAGGTTGAAGGACGGCAGGCCGACCTGGATCATCTTCGAGAAGCCGAGCGGCATGCCCATGTCGTCGGAGATGAGCTGCCCGAGCTCGTCGGTCCGCGCGGTCAGGGCCTCAGCGGCGGCCTGCAGGAAGTCGGCGCGCTCCTTGGGAGCGAGCTCCGACCAGCGCGGGAACGCCTCCTTGGCGGCTGCGACCGCCTTGCCGACGTCGTCCGCGGTGCCTGCCGCGACCCGGGAGATGACCTGTTCCGTCGCGGGGTTGACGACCTCGATCGTCTGGTCCGACGTGGAATCGATCCATGCGCCACCGACATAGAGCTGTGTGCGGTCCATGGAGCTGACACTGCTGCCCCTGAAACGCGACGTCAACCCCGGGAAGGCGGTCCGTCAGGCCAACGCGGCCCGGGCCAGTTCGTATTCGCTCCACGCGATGACCAGCTCGAGCTCGACGGCACCGCGATCGACCTCCAACTCGGAGCCCGGCTGGTCGATCCTGTCGAGGCAGGTGATCGCACGCCACAACCGCTCTTGCGCCCCGCGGGGTTCAGGTACCTCAAGCACCCCACGACCGTAAAGCGAACAGGCGCCCGTCGTCAGCAGTCAGGACGGGTGGTCTGCGATGGCTACTTCTGGCCCTGGAAGAGCCGGTACACGACGTACCCAGAGAACCAGGCGATCGCCAGGAAGGCCGCCACGAGCAGTCCCGTGTAGAAGTACTCGATCTTCACGGGTGCGAGTCTATCGGGGTGCGATCCCTCGTCGTGAAGCTGACTGCTGGTGCCGACGCCCCCGAACGGTGCCTCCAGGCGCTCACCGTCGCCTCGGTCGCGGTCGCCTCCGGCGCCGAGGTGTCGGTGTGGCTGACGGGCGAGTCGGTGTGGCTCGCGACACCCGAGGGCGAGCTCGAGATCGCCGAGTCGCCGCCGGCCTCGACCCTCATGGACGCCCTGCTCACCACCGCCCGCGTCCACGTCTGCACCCAGTGCGCGGCCCGCCGAGGGCTGACGGCGCAGGACCTGAAGCCCGGAGCCGTCATCGCCGGGGCAGGGTCCTTCGTCGAGCAGGCGCTCGCTCCCGACGTACAGGCACTGGTCTATTAAGTAGGTTCGTCGGGTGCGTCCCGTCCTGCTGCTCGCGCCGCTGCTGCTCGCCGCGTGCACGAGCCACAGCACCGCCGGTCCCACCCCCACGCCCACGATGACGGCCACACCCACCCCCGTCGACCCGTGCCTGGCCGCGTCCCCCGCTCCCGGCTGCATCACGAGCACGCCGGGCGCCTCCCACTTCCCCTACCCGGCCGACGCCGGCCGGATCTCGCCGCTGCCGGTGCCGGAGAAGTTCGCCGGCGAGCTGGCCCGCAAGGACAACAACCTCAGCCCGGGCATCCACACGGCGACGATCACGGTGACCGTCCCGGTCGGCAAGGTGCTCGCCACCGACCTGCTCTGCCAGGGCCGCGGCAAGGTCGCGGTCACGAGCAGGCCCGCATCCGCTGCCCAGCAGACCATCACGTGCGACGGCAACCAGATCCCGAGCCAGCGCGGGGCCCGCGCGAGTTCCCCGGTGAAGGTCGCCACCCGCTATGTCGTCACCCTCAGGGCCAGCGGCCCGTCACGCTGGCTGGTCGCCGTGAGCGCCCGCGCGCCTCAGTAGGCGCCGGAGGACCGGGCCACCGCGAACAGCGTCTTCCAGAGGATCTGGATGTCGAGGGCCACCGACCAGTTCTCGACGTAGTAGAGGTCGAGGCGCACCGCCTCCTCCCAGGTGAGATCCGAGCGACCACTCACCTGCCAGAGCCCGGTCATCCCGGGCTTCACCAGCAGCCGCCGCTGCACGTCGTCGGGGTACGTCTCCGCCTC
>JAWWOJ010000550.1:0-2704 GCA_033851885.1 Frankiales bacterium
GATCCTCGCCGGTGCCGTCACCCCGCAGGTGCTCGAGCAGATCGCGGCGGGAGCGACAGGAGGGTGACGACCGTTCTCGAGCGTCCGCATACTCCTGAGCCGGCGCCGGCGGCGGCCTTGGTGGACCTGGCTATCGCGACCCAAGGCCTCACGAAGCGTTTTCGCACCGGCCAGGTCGCCGTCGACGGCATCGACCTCGACGTCCCCCGCGGAGCCGTCTACGGGTTCCTCGGCCCCAACGGCTCCGGCAAGACCACGACGATCCGGATGCTGCTCGGGTTGCTGTCCGCGGACGACGGCGAGGTGGAGCTGCTCGGCCAGCCGATGCCCGGCGCGCTGGCCCGCGTGCTGCCCCGGGTGGGGGCCCTCATCGAAGGACCCGCGTTCCACCCCTACCTGACGGGCTCGGCGAACCTGCGGCGCCTCGACGCCAGCGATGCCACCGCCGATCCCGCGACGGGCGGCGCCCGGATCGCCGAGGCCCTCGCGCGGGTGGGTCTCACGGCCGCGCAGGGCAAGAAGTTCCGGCACTACTCGCTCGGCATGAAGCAGCGCCTCGGGCTCGCCGCGGCGCTGCTCCAGCCTCGTGACCTGCTGGTCCTCGACGAGCCGACCAACGGCCTCGACCCGCAGGGCACGCGCGAGGTGCGCAACCTCATCCGCGAGCTGGCCAGCGACGGAACCACGGTGCTCGTCTCCAGCCATCTGCTCGCCGAGATCGAGCAGGTGGCCACGCACGTCGGCATCATGTCCGCCGGCAAGCTGCTACGGCAGGGGACGCTGGCGGAGGTGCTCTCGGACGGCGCTGCCGTCGTGCGCATCGCCACCCCCGACGTGGCGGAGGCCGCTGCGCTGCTGCAGGGCATGGGGCTGCAGGGGGTTCAGCCCGACCCGGCCCGCGAGGAGCTACGCGCTCGACTCGGGGACGTGGCTGCGGAGGAGGTGGCACGCGCCGTCATCACGGCCGGTGTGCGGCTGCGCGGTCTTGCCGTCGAGCGGCCGGACCTCGAGGACCTGTTCGTCGCCCTGACCGGGGAGGGCTTCGATGTCCTCCAGTGACGTGCTCGCTCCCGCGTTCGTCGCGCCGACCCGCTACCGCGGGGCTTTCGGGCGGCTCTACCGCAGCGAGGTCCGGCTCATCCTGGGCCGGCGCCGCAACCTGGCGATGCTCGTCGTCCTCAGCATCGTGCCGCTGCTCATCGGGATCGCGGTCAAGGTGAGCACGCCGCGTGGCGGCGACGGACCGCAGTTCCTCGGCCAGATCACCGGCAACGGCCTGTTCCTCGTGTTCACCGCCCTGACCGTCGGGATGCCGCTGTTCCTGCCGCTCGTGGTGGGTGTCGTCGCCGGCGACAGCGTCGCCGGCGAGGCCGGGCTCGGGACGTTGCGATACCTGCTGACGGTGCCGGTCACGCGCAGTCGGGTCCTGACCGTGAAGACCCTCGGCGTCCTGACGTTCACCGCCACCGCCGTCCTTGTCGTCGGGCTGATGGGGATCCTGGCCGGCGGCATCCTGTTCGGCCTGCACGACGTGACCCTGCTGTCCGGCGACACCGTGAGCCTCGGCAACGGGCTGCTGCGGACACTCGGGGTCATCGCCTACGTCGTGGTGGCACTGTTCGGCCTCGCCGCCGGGGGCGTCTTCGTCTCGACCCTCACCGAAAACGCCATCGCGGCGATGGCGACGACGGTCGGGATCGCGGTCCTGTCGTTGCTGCTCGACGCGGTACCGCAGCTCAGCGGACTGCATCCCTACCTGCTCACGCACAACTGGCTCGGCTTCGGTGAGCTGCTGCGCGGCCAGGTCGACACCGGTGCCCTGCTCAGCTGGAGTGGCCTGCATCTCGCCTACGCGGCGATCTTCCTCAGCCTGGCGTGGGCGCGGCTCTCCACCAAGGACGTCACCGGCTGAGCCGCTTCGGACGGGCTATCCGGCCAGCGGCAGCGGCGGCAGGGAACCCTGCCTGTACGCGTTCCGCAGCCGTTGGAGGTCTTCCTCCGCCTGGCCCAGCTCGAGGAGCAGTGCCCACTCGGCCGCCGTCCACCCGCCGGTGTAGCCCGAGGGGTGCTGGTCATACACGCCTTCCCTGGCCGCCTGGTAGGCGCCTCGCGCCCGCTCATGGGCGACGCCCAGGGACGTCCAGTCGACACGTGGATAGGACTCGTACATTTCTTCCCCCTCGAGGATGGGACGCAGCGCGGCTCGGTAAGCCAGTGACGGCCGGTCCTGTCTCAGTTCTTCCCCGGGACGACCACCTGCAAAGGGATGTTGCCGTTCGAATTCACGTTTACTTCGGTCGCGGGGAGCAATGCGGAGGTTCGTCCCGGCATCGGGTCCGGCCTTGCTGCGGACACGCGAAGAACGCGCGGCACCGCACGCTGGTACCCACCCACGGCACCCCTGTTGGTCACTTCGGGCTATGTAGTCGAACGTGACTTTCTGCCCACCATGGGTGACGAGTTGTTCCGATTGTTGGGGTGTTGGTGACGTCTGTTCCGGTCGAGGCGACTTCCGACGGTGCCGGTGTGCTGGTGCTGGTCGAGGACGACCCAGATCACGCCTTCCTGGTGAGCCGTCGGCTGCGCGAGCAGCTCGGGCCGCGCTGGGCGGTCGAGCGGCTGGGTACGGCGGTGGCTGCGCGCTCCCGGCTGACGGGCGGCGACGTCACCTGCGTCGTGCTGGACCTGTCGCTGCCCGATGCGT
>JAWWOJ010000574.1:0-13884 GCA_033851885.1 Frankiales bacterium
CGCCGAGGTGAGCATTGATCTTTTTGAGCGGCAGCCGGCGCCGTTCGGGCTGATCCGCTACGGGGTGGCGCCGGATCATCCGCGGATCAAGGGCATCATCACTGCGCTGCATCAGGTGCTGGACAAGCCGCAGGTCCGGTTGCTCGGCAATGTCGAGTACGGCGTGGACATCAAGCTGGAGGATCTGCAGCGGTTCTATGACGCGATCGTGTTCACGACCGGCGCGGAGAAGGACCGGGACCTCGACATCGCTGGTATCGACCTGCCGGGGTCGTTCGGCGGGGCGGACTACGTGTCGTGGTTCGACGGGCACCCGGATGTGCCGCGTGAGTGGCCGCTGCAGGCGCGTCAGGTCGCCGTGATCGGGGCCGGCAATGTCGGGCTCGATGTGGCCCGGATGCTGAGCAAGACGGCGGATGAGCTGCTGGTCACCGAGATCCCCCCGAACGTCTATGAGGGCCTTCGCAGCAGTCCGGTGGAGGAGGTGCACGTCTTCGCCCGCCGTGGCCCGGCGCAGGCGAAGTTCACGCCGCTGGAGCTCCGTGAGCTGGACCACTCCCCGAACGTCGAGGTGATCGTCAACCCCGAGGACATCGAGTACGACGACGGGTCGGTCGAGGCGATCAACTCCGACAACCAGACGAAGCTGGTCGTCCGTGAGCTCGAGCGGTATGCGATGCGGACCGCCGAGAACGGCCTGGGTGAGCGGCCCCGCAAGCTGTTCCTGCACTTCTTCGAGTCCCCGGTCGAGGTCTACGGCGACGGCCGGGTGGAGGGTTTCAGGACCGAGCGGACCGAGCTGACCGGCGACGGCAACGTCCGCGGCACCGGGCAGTTCAACGACTGGCCGGTGCAGGCGGTCTACCGGTGCGTCGGCTACCGCAGCACCGAACTGCCCGGCCTGCCCTGGGACGCCCGCAACCACGTGGTGCCGCACGCCCTGGGCCGGGTGCTCGACCTCGACGGCAACCACCTCACCGGCATCTACGTCAACGGCTGGATCAAACGCGGCCCGGTCGGCCTGATCGGCCACACCAAAGGCGACGCCATCGAGACCGTGAAGAGTCTGCTCGAAGACCTCCCCAGCACCACACCCGCCGCCGAGCCCTCAGAGGACGCGGTGGTCGGGTTCCTCGACGACCGCGGCATCCGCTACACCACCTGGGACGGCTGGTACCTCCTCGACGCCCACGAGAAGACCTTGGGTGAGGCGTTCGGCCCGGTGCTCAACAAGGCCGGCGAACAGGCCCCCCGACTCCGCGTCAAAGTCGTCGACAAGGACGCCATGACCCAGATCTCCCGCGACGAACCCCCACCCAGCCGCACATGAATGGATACAGCAACGCTGATTCCCGCGCTCAAACCGAAGTGCAGTATCCATTCATCGGGAGGGTCGGTCAGGCGGAGGGCTAGGCGCGGGGGAGGCGGACCGTGAAGCGACCGCCTGGGCCGGCTGTCGCGGTCACGTCGCCGCCGGTCGCCCGCGCGAGCCGCCGCGCCAGCGCGAGCCCGAGGCCCGCGCCAGGGTGACCGTCACCGGGGTCGTGCCGGTAGCCCGCGTCGAACACGGCTTCCTCCTCGCCGGTGGGCACGCCGGGCCCGTCGTCGAGGACGTCGATGAGCACGTCGGTGGCGGTGGTGGTGACGGCCATCGTCACCGCTGACGAGTAGCGGGCGGCGTTGTCGACCAGCGGAGAGAGCAACCGCTCGACCACCTCGCCCTCGGCGCCGGCGAAGGCGCTCGCCGCCCCGGACACGTGGTCGACGAGGTCCTGGGCCACCACGACGACGTCGCACCGTCCGCGTACCGCTCCGGCCTCGGCCCGCGCCGCCGTCAGCAGGGTGTCGAGGATCCGCTCCATCCGGCGCGCGCCGTCGCCGACAACCGTCATCGCGGCCGCCGCCTCCGCGGCGGTCCGGGGTCGCGCCCCGAACAGGTCGGCCTCGGCGATGATCCCGGCCAGCGGTGTGCGGAGCTCGTGGCTGATCTCCGCGGACAGCTGCTGCTCCCTGCGGAGCACGGCGGACAGCCGGCCGAGCACCCCGTCCAGCGTGTTCGCGAGCTCGGCCAGCTCGCCGGGGCGGCTGGCCGCGCCGAAGCGACCCGAGGTGTCGCTCGCTGACCACTCGCCGGCCTGCTGGGTCATCTCGGCGACCGGGCGCAGGGCGCGGGCGGCGACGTTGCGGGCCACCGCGTAGACGAGCGCCACGAGCAGCGCGCCGAGCGCCAGCGCACCGATGAGGGTGGCGCGGGAGCTGCGCTGGTAGGGCTCGAGCGAGATGGCGGCGACGACCGTCCCGACCTGGGTGCCGTTGGACCGGACCGCGACGGAGTGGAACTCGCTGTTGCCGACCGTGAGCAGCCGGCCGTCGGTGCCGGCCAGCCGGTCCGCCTCGACCTGCAGCGTCGGTGCGCCGCGTGGCCGGTCGATGGCGGTGCTGCCCTGGTAGACCCAGATGCCGGTGTCGAGGATCGCGTCGCTCTCGGAGGTGGTGAGCGTCGCCCCCTGCACGCGCACGTTGGCCACGGCGGCATCGGCGCGTCCGCGCAGGACGCTCTCCGCCTCCGAGGCGAGCCGGCGGTCCAGGAGCACGCCGAACAGCACGGTGAGCAGTACCACCGCCGTACCGGCTGTGAGGGTCGCCGAGAGCGCCAGTCGACCACGCAGGGTCCGGGGGCCTCTCACCGTCAGGAAGATACGACCCGGTAGCCGACGCCACGGACGGTCTCGACGCGGTCGGGCGCGTCGACCTGCACCAGCTTCCTGCGGACCCGGGCGACGTACTGGTCCAGGGTGTTCTCGTGGACGATCGCGCCATCCGGCCACCCGGCGCGCAGCAGCTCGCGGCGCCGGACCACCTCGCCGGGGTGGCCGAGCAGGGCGGCAAGCAGCCGGAACTCGGTGGGGGACAGCGGGGCGCTGGCCCCGTTGTGGGTCAGCGCGTGCTGCGCAGGGTCGAGGACGAGCCCGCTGTGGGTCGACGCCGGCGACGACTCGTTGCGGCGGAGGAGGACCCGCAGGCGGGCCAGCAGCTCGGGGATGTGGAACGGCTTGGTGAGGTAGTCGTCGCCGCCCGCGGCGAACCCGGCCAGCCGCTCGTGCACCGCGTCGCGGGCCGTGAGGAACAGCACCGGGGCGTGCACGCCGCGGGTCCGGAGCGCGAGGCAGACGTCGCGACCGTCGGCGTCCGGCAGCCCGATGTCGAGGATGATCGCGTTGGTCTCGGGCGTGGCACCGGCGAGCGCAGCATGGCCGTCCGCTGCGGTCATGACCGTCAGGCCCTCCTCGCGCAGCACGCGGGCGACGACGTCGCGGAGCTGGTGGTCGTCCTCGACGACAAGCACGGTCGGCATGGCATCAGCCTGCCACGCAACCTGTACGAGAGTGGACGTCCGCCCTCGAATGGTCAGGAGACTGTCAGGTGAGCAGAATGTCACCCGATGTTGATGTTTCAGCCCGTGACCTGGAGCACAGTGCCGCGTTGGAGGGGCGTGCGGACCCGGCTCATCTCGTTGCTCTCGCTTGCCCTGCTGGCGAGCCTGCTCGTCCCGGGAGCGGCCACGGCGTCCACTCGCGTGCAGGGCATCGACACCGCGAAGTACCAGCACGACGGCGGCCGGGCGATCGACTGGAACGCGGTGCGGCGCTCCGGTCAGCGGTTCGCCTTCATCAAGGCCACCGGTCACGCCGACAAGCAGGATCCGTGGTTCGGCCGGGACTGGGCCGCAGCCGGCCGCGCGGGTCTCGTCCGCGGCGCCTACCACTACGCGGACCCGTCGCAGAGTGCGGTCCGGCAGGCCGACGCGATCGTCAACGCCGTCGGCACGACCCGCGAGGCCAACGACCTCGGCATCGTGCTCGACCTCGAGTCCACCGGCGGACTGTCGCCGGCCGGCCTCGCGGCCTGGGCGCACCGCTTCCTCGACCGGGTGGAGAGTCGCACCGGCCGGCTGCCGATCCTCTACACCTACGTCAGCTTCTGGTCCGGACCGATGCGCAACAACCGCAGCTTCGGCGCCTACCCGCTGTGGCTCGCCCGGTACGGCGCGCAGCCGGCGCCGCTCGCCGGGTGGGACCGCTGGACCTTCTGGCAGCACACCAGCTCGGCGCGCGTCCCGGGCATCGTCGGCGCCGTCGACCACGACGTGATGTGCTGCAGCGCCGGCACCCTGGCGGCGCTCGCTGACGGCCGCAGCCGTCCGATCACGTGGCTCTGGCACCAGCTCGGCGGGGCCTCGGGCACGCTCGGGCTGCCGACCGGTCCGGAGCAGGCGATCCCGGGTGGCTGGGGTCAGGCCTTCGAGCGCGGTTTCATCGCCACCACCACAGCGCACGGCACCTGGGCGGTGCTCAGCCCGATCTGGGAGCGGTACCGCACGATCAGCGGTCCGATGGGGGTGCCCGTCGGCGCCGCGACCACGCCGGCCCGCGGCGTCGTCATGCAGCAGTTCACCGGTGGCGTCATCGTGTGGTCCAAGGTCACCGGGGCCCAGCCCGTCCTGGGGGTCATGCTCGCGCGGTGGAGGAAGGACGGCGGTCTTCGGTCGCAGGAGGGCCTCCCGACCGGTCCGCGTAGGGGCGTCGCCCAGCAATTCCTCGGCGGCGGGCTCTACGCCACCTCGACCGGGGTGCACCTCGTCCCTGGCGCCATCCGGGACCGGTACGAGCAGTTGGGCGGCCCCTCGTCGGTGCTCGGCCTGCCTGCCAAGGAGGCCCGGACCCTCGGCAACGGCCGGCTCGTGCAGTTCGACCTCGGCGCGCTCCTCGAGCTCAAGGTGGCAGGCCAGACCGTCGTCGTGTAGGTCGTCGTGTAGTTGGAGGTTTCCTACAACGAGCTCGCCCGGGTGCGGTAGCCGTCGTCAGCGCGAGCCGACCCCTCGTACCGGGATGGTTGTGGGATGACGACTGCGCTGGTCCGCCCTGAGCTCCTGACCGAGCACCTGACGGCGCGGCTCGAGGTCGCGCTCGCGAGCCACCTGGAACGCGCCCAGGTCTGGTACCCCCACGAGTACGTCCCGTGGGGGCAGGCGCGCGACTTCGAGGAGCTGCCGTTCGAGGAGACCCAGAGCCGGCTGTCGAAGGAGGTCCGGGCCAGCGTCCAGCTCAACCTGCTGACCGAGGACAACCTGCCCGGCTACCACGGCGCGATCAGCCGGGTCATGGGCTACACCGACGTGTGGCGCACCTGGCTCGACCGCTGGACCGCCGAGGAGGGCCGGCACGCGATCGCGCTGCGCGACTACCTGACCGTCACCCGGGCGGTCGACCCGGTCGTCCTGGAGCAGGAGCGGATGGCCACCGTCAGCGGTGGCTTCGACTCCGGTGACCGCGACGGGCTGCGGATCATCGCCTACGTCTCCATGCAGGAGCTGGCCACCCGGGTCGCCCACCGCGGCACCGGGCGCTTCAGCACCGACCCCGGTCTGGACCGCTTGCTGTCGCGGATCTCGACCGACGAGAACCTCCACATGGTGTTGTATCGCGACCTGTTCGCGGCGGCCCTCGAGGTCGACCCGGTCGCGTCGATGGCGGCGCTCCTCACGGAGGTCGTCGGCTTCCAGATGCCCGGCACCGGCATCCCCAACTTCGTCCGGCGGGCCGCGGTCGTCGCCCGGGCAGGCATCTACGACCTGACCGTGCACCGCGAGCAGGTGCTGACGCCGCTGCTGCGCTTCTGGGAGATCTTCGAGCGGGACCTGCCGCCCGAGGCGGCTGCCTCGCGGGACCAGCTGGGGCTGGTCCTCGCCGAGATCGACCGTCGGGCGGAGCGGCAGCGATCCCGTTCGGCATGATGCGCGGGTGACTCAGGAGCAGCTGCGGGCCGACATCAGGCTGGTCACGACGCTGCTCGGCGAGACCCTCGTGCGCAACGAGGGCCAGCAGCTGCTCGACCTGGTCGAGCAGGTGCGGGCCTCCTCGGTCGACGACGTCGATCTGACCGACCTCGCGACCACCATCCGCGTGGTCCGCGCCTTCACGTCGTACTTCCACCTCGCCAACGTCACCGAGCAGGTGCACCGCGGCCGTGCGATGCTCGCCGACCGCGAGGCGAACGGCGGCTGGGTCGAGCGGGCGATCTCGCGGATGTCGGAGGTCACGGACGAGGCGCTCGCCGCGGATGCGGCCAGACTCGCCGTCCGACCGGTCCTCACGGCGCACCCCACCGAGGCTGCCCGCCGGTCGATCCTCGACAAGCTCCGGCGGGTCGCCGCCCTCCTCGACGAGCCCGCTACCCCCGCCCGCGAGCGACGCCTCGCGGAGGCGGTCGACCTGGTGTGGCAGACCGACGAGCTGCGCATCGACCGACCGGACCCCCTCGACGAGGCGCGCAACGGCGTCTACTACCTCGAGGGGCTCGGCTCCACCGCCGTCGGTGACGTGCTCGAGGAGCTGCGCGACCAGCTTGCCCGGCGGGGGGTGGTGCTCGCTCCCGACGCGCGGCCGCTGAGCTTCGGCACCTGGATCGGCGGTGACCGGGACGGCAACCCCAACGTGACGCCGCTGGTGACCCTCGACGTCCTGAGGCTGCAGGCCGAGCACGGCACGCGGCTGCTGCTCTCGCTGCTCGACGACCTGCGCCGCGAGCTGTCGGTCTCGCAGCGGATCTCGGGCGCGTCCCCCGAGCTGCTGGCACGGCTCGCGGTGCTGCTCGCCGAGGTACGGGTCGAGCCGCGCTACCAGCGGCTCAACGCGGAGGAGCCCTACCGGCTGGTCCTCACCTGCCTGCGCGAGCGGCTGCGCGACGGCACCTTCCGGGGTCTGCTCGACGACCTGCTGCTGCTCCAGGACTCGGTACGCCGGTTTCAGGGGCCGCTCGTCGCGGGCGGCGGCGTCGACCGGCTGGTGCGCACCGTGTCCGCGATGGGGCTGGTGCTCGCGACCATGGACGTCCGGGAGCACGCCGACAAGCACCACCACGCCGTCGGCCAGCTGATCGACCGGACGTGGGAGCTTTCGCACCCCTACGCCGACCTGGCCCGGCACCACCGGATGGCGGCGCTGTCCAAGGAGCTGCGGTCGCGTCGGCCACTCGCGTCCCGGCCGTTGCCGCTCGACGAGGACGGTGCCCGGACGGCCGGCGTCTTCGACGCGATCGCCTGGGCGCTCGACACCTACGGCGAGCGTGCGGTCGAGAGCTACATCATCTCGATGACGCAGGGCGCCGATGACGTCCTCGCCGCCGTCGTGCTCGCCCGCGAGGCCGGTCTCGTCGACCTCACCGAGGGCGTCGCGCGGATCGGCTTCGTGCCGCTGCTCGAGACCGTCGAGGAGCTGGAGCGCGCGGCGGAGGTGCTGACGGACCTCTTCCGGGATCCGTCCTACCGGGCTCTGCTGTCGCTGCGTGGCGACGTGCAGGAGGTGATGCTCGGTTACTCCGACTCCAACAAGGCCGGCGGCATCGCGACCTCGCAGTGGCAGATCCATCGGGCGCAGCGCGTCGCCCGCGACGTGGCGACGTCGTTCGGGCTGCGGTTGCGGTTCTTCCACGGCCGCGGCGGGTCGGTCGGGCGCGGCGGTGGACCGACGTACGACGCGGTGCTGGCGCTGCCCAACGGTGCCGTCGACGGCGAGATCAAGCTGACCGAGCAGGGCGAGGTGATCAGCGACAAGTACGCCCTGCCGGTGCTCGCTCGCGAGAACCTCGAGCTGTTGCTGGCCGCGTCGCTGGAGGCGACGGTGCTGCACCAGAAGGCACGCCGCTCCTCCGAGCAGGGGCTCCGGTGGGACGAGGCGATGGATGCCGTGTCCTCGGCGGCGCACACGTCCTACCGCTCGCTGGTCGAGGATCCCGACCTCCCGGCGTACTTCCTGGCTGCCACCCCGGTGGACCTGCTCGGCGACCTGCACATCGGGTCGCGGCCGTCGCGTCGCCCCTCGTCCACGGCCGGCATCGAGGGGTTGCGGGCGATCCCCTGGGTGTTCGGCTGGACCCAGTCGCGACAGATCGTGCCCGGCTGGTTCGGGGTCGGGTCGGGGCTCGCGGCTGTCGCCGACCGCGACGTGCTCCGTGAGATGGCCCGCGACTGGCACTTCTTCCGCGCCTTCCTCGGCAACGTCTCGATGACCCTGGTGAAGGCCGACCTGGCCATCGCGCAGGGCTATGCCGACCGGCTCGTCGACCCGTCGCTGCACCGGCTGCTCGACGTGATCCGCGCGGAGTTCGAGCTGACCGTCTCGCAGGTGCTCGACGTCACCGGTGAGTCGGAGCTGCTCGGGTCGGACCCGGTCTTGCTGCAGACGCTGCGGACGCGGGAGGCCTACCTCGAGCCCCTGCACCATCTGCAGGTCGACCTGCTGTCCCGGCAGCGCGCCGGCGAGGACGACCCGTTGCTGTCGCGGGCGCTGCTGCTCACCGTCAACGGCGTAGCCGCCGGCATGCGCAACACTGGCTGACCCCACCCGGCGGCCGTGGATGTAAACAGATGGGCTGCCGGGACGGCCTCCGGCCAGCCCATATGTCCACATCCACGCGGGCGGGGGGACGTAGGTTGCGCTGCATGACCTACCGCGTCGTGCAGTGGACCACCGGCAACGTCGGGCAGCGCTCGGTCGTGGCGGTACTCGCCAACCCGTTGCTCGAGCTCGTGGGCTGCTTCGCCTGGGCACCCGACAAGGTCGGCCAGGACGTCGGCACGCTGTGCGGTCTCGACAAGATCGGTGTCGTCGCGACCGACGACGTCGACGCGCTGCTCGCGCTGCGTCCCGACTGCGTGGTCTACAACCCGAAGTGGCCCGACGTCGACCTGATGTGCCGCGTCCTCACGGCCGGCATCAACATCGTCGCGACTGCCGGTTTCCTCACCGGCCATGCGCTGGGGGAGGGGCGACGGCAGCTTCAGGAGGCCTGCGCCGTCGGCGGGTCGTCCGTGTTCGGCTCCGGCATGAACCCGGGGTTCCTCAACCTGCTCGGCCTCGTCTCGGCAGGCATCTGCGACCGCGTCGACAAGATCACGATGCTCGAGTCGGTCGACTCCACCGGCTACGACTCACCCGACACCGAGCGGTCCGTCGGTTTCGGTGAGCCGATGGGCGCACCGGGCCTGCAGCACGGCGTGGCCCGGGCGACCGCGGTGTTCGGCGACGCGGTCTGGCTGACCGGCGAGGCGCTCGGGCTGCAGCTGGACGAGGTCCGGTGCGAGGCGGAGTTCGCGACGACGACGGCACCGGTGGACCTGGTCTCGTGGGTCATCGAGCCCGGTCAGGTCGCCGGCGTCGCGGCGTCCTGGCAGGGCTGGTACGCCGGGAAGCTCGTCGTCGACCTGCGGGTCAGGTGGCGCAAGGGCCGCACCCTCGAGCCCGACTGGAAGGTCGAGCACGGCTACGTGGTGCAGGTCGACGGCCGGCCCAACGTGCGCACGAAGCTCACGATCGCGCCGCCGGCCGACTTCGTGGCGACGTCGGTGCAGGACTACATGGTGCTCGGCATGATCATCACGTCGCTGCCGGCGATCAACGCGATCCCAGCGGTGTGCGATGCGCGGCCGGGGATCGTGACCTACAACGACCTGCCGCTCATCGCGAGCCGCGGCTTCGTTCCGGCCTGACGCTGGCGCCCCGCAGGCCCTAGAAGTCGCCTGCGCCCCGGCGCAGGTCCTCGAGCACGTTGACCAGAGTCACGAGCCGGCGCGGCGGCAGCCCGGGCTTGCCGAAGACCTCGGTGTTGAGGGCGTCGGTCGCCTTCAAGGCGGTACGGCGGCCGGGGACCGTGACCGAGATGAGCGTCGCGCGCCCGTCGGTCGGGTGCGGGGAGCGGGACACGAGCCCGGCAGCCTCGAGGCGGTCGACCGCGTTGGTGATCGAGGTCGGGTGCACCTGCAGCCGTTCGCTCGCCTTCTTCAGCGGCATCGAGCCGCTGCGGCTGAAGTGCAGCAGCATCAGCAGCTCGTAGCGGGCGAAGGTCAGGTCGAACGGCTTGAGCACCTCATCGACGCGCGCCTGGAAGATCTGCTGCGCACGCATCACCGACGTGACCGCGACCATCCCCTCCGCGGCGTCGAACCAGCCCTCGCGTTCCCAGTTTTCCCGGGCGAGCGCGATCGGGTCCCTAGACATTGCGCCGGTACTGTCCGCCGACCTCGAAGAAGGCCTCGCTGATCTGTCCCAGCGAGCAGCACCGCACCGCGTCCATGAGCGCCTCGAACACGTTGCCGCCCTCCGTGGCCGCCTTCTGCAGCGCCGCCAACGCCGCGGGGGCGTCGGACTGGTGCCGGGCCTGGAAGTCGTGCAGCCGGTCGAGCTGCGACTGCTTCTCCGCCTCGGTGGCGCGGGCCAGGGCGACCGTCTTGGGCGCCTCGTCGCTGTGCGGCGCGAGGAACGTGTTGACGCCGATGAGCGGCAGTGAGCCGTCGTGCTTCTTGTGCTCGTAGAGCATCGACTCGTCCTGGATACGGCCGCGCTGGTATCCGGTCTCCATGGCGCCGAGGACCCCGCCGCGCTCCGCGATGCGGTCGAACTCCTCGAGCACGGCCTCCTCGACGAGGTCGGTCAGCTCGTCGACCACGAAAGACCCCTGGAGCGGGTTTTCGTTCATCGACAGCCCCCACTCCTTGTCGATGATCAGCTGGATCGCGAGCGCCCTGCGCACCGACTCCTCGGTCGGCGTCGTGACCGCCTCGTCGTAGGCGTTGGTGTGCAACGAGTTGGCGTTGTCATACAACGCGCAGAGCGCCTGCAGCGTCGTGCGGATGTCGTTGAAGTTCATCTCCTGCGCGTGCAGCGAGCGGCCGCTGGTCTGCACGTGGTACTTGAGCTTCTGGGAGCGGTCGTTGGCGCCGTACCTCTCCCTCATCGCGATGGCCCAGATCCGACGGGCGACGCGACCCATGACGGTGTACTCGGCGTCCATCCCGTTGCTGAAGAAGAACGACAGGTTCGGTGCGAAGTCGTCGATGCCCATCCCGCGCGCGAGGTAGGCCTCGACGTAGGTGAAGCCGTTGGCGAGGGTGAACGCGAGCTGGCTGATGGGGTTCGCGCCGGCCTCGGCGATGTGATAGCCGGAGATGCTGACGCTGTAGAAGTTCTGCACCGAGTTGTCGACGAACCACTGCTGGATGTCGGCCATCGCGCGCAGGGCGAACTCCGTGCTGAAGATGCAGGTGTTCTGGCCCTGGTCCTCCTTGAGGATGTCGGCCTGGACGGTGCCGCGGACGTTGTGGAGCACCCACTCGCGGACCTCGGCCGGGTCGGCGTCGGGGCGCTTCTCGAGCTCCTGGTCGATCGCGGTGTTGAGGAACATCGCGAGGATCGTCGGTGCCGGACCGTTGATCGTCATCGACACCGATGTGGTGGGTGAGCAGAGGTCGAAGCCGCCGTAGAGGACCTTCATGTCCTCGAGGGTCGCGATGCTGACCCCGCTGGTGCCGACCTTGCCGTAGATGTCGGGACGCGGGTCGGGGTCGCGCCCGTAGAGGGTGACCGAGTCGAACGCGGTCGACAGCCGGGTCGCCGGCTGGCCTTCGGAGAGGACCTTGAAGCGCTTGTTGGTGCGGAAGGCATCGCCTTCGCCGGCGAACATGCGGGCCGGGGCCTCACCCACGCGCTTGAAGGGGAAAACGCCTGCTGTGTAAGGGAAGTAGCCTGGCAGGTTCTCGCGCCGCAGGAAGCTCACGAGCTCGCCGTGGTCGGTCGTGCGGGGAATCGCGACGCGACGGACCTTGCTGCCGGACAGGGTCTCGTGGGTCAGTGGCGTGTGGATCTCCTTGCCGCGCACGCTGTAGACGAGCTCGTCGCCGGAGTACTCCTCGACCCGCGCCGGCCAGGCGTCGAGCAGCAGCTGTACGTCGGGCGCGACCGTCGTCCCCTGCAGGACCGCGTCCAGCTCGGCCGAGTCGTGCACGAGGGCTATTGCGGTGCTGAGGTGCTGGCGGGTGCGGGCCAGTGCGGCCTGGCGCGACGTCTCGGAGTGGTAGCCGCGGACCGCCGAGCTGATCTCGGAGAGGTAGCGCTCGCGCGCTGCCGGGAGCACTGACGTGAGGCCGGTGCTGACCTTGGTCGTCACGGGCGGGAGCAGGCCGGCGGGGAGGCCGAGGGCCTCGCGCAGGTGCAGGTAGAGCGCGGTGACGCCGTCGTCGTTGAAGCGGGCCGCTGACGTGCCGAACACCGGCATGTCCTCCCACGTCGCGCCGAACGCCTCGCGGTTGCGCACCAGCTGGCGCGCGACGTCGCGACGGGCGTCCTCGGCGCCGCGTCGCTCGTACTTGTTGATCGCCACGACGTCGGCATGGTCGAGCATGTCGATCTTCTCGAGCTGCGAGCTGGCGCCGTACTCCGGGGTCATGACGTAGAGCGAGGTGCCGACGTAGTCGGTGATGCTGGCGTCGCCCTGGCCGATGCCGGGTGTCTCGACGAGGACGAGGTCGAAGCCACTCGCCTTGCATGCGGCGATGGTGTCGTCGAGGTGCTCGGGGACGGCCGCGTTGCCGCGGGTCGCGAGCGAGCGGAAGTAGACATTGCTGCCGGAGAGCGCGTTCATCCGGATCCGGTCGCCGAGCAGCGCGCCACCATGCTTGCGCCGGGTGGGGTCCACGGCGATGACGGCGATCCGGAGCTTGTCCTCGTGGTCGACCCGCAGTCGTCGTACCAGCTCGTCGGTCAACGACGACTTGCCCGAGCCGCCCGTGCCCGTGATGCCCAGCACCGGGATGTCGCGGGCGTGCTCGCGCACCGTCGTGACGAGCTCCTCGGAGCGGCCCTCCTCGAGAACCGTGATGGCGCGCGCGAGGGCGGCGGTGTCGCCCGCCAGCAGCGCCTCGACCGACGGGAGCTGCGCGGCGAGGTCGACGTCGCAGGCCTCGATGAGGGTGTTGATCATCCCGGCGAGGCCGAGCTGCTGGCCCTGTTCGGGGGAGAAGATCGTGACGCCCCTCGAGCGGAGCAGCGCGATCTCCTCGGGGACGATCACGCCGCCGCCGCCGCCGAAGACCTGGACGTGGCTGGCGCCGACCTCGGCGAGGCGCTCCTTGAGGTAGCTGAAGTACTCGACGTGGCCGCCCTGGTAGGAGCTGACGGCGACCCCTTGCACGTCCTCCTGCACGGCGGCCTGTACGACGGACTCGACGCTGCGGTCGTGGCCGAGGTGCACGACCTCGGCACCCTGGCTCTGCAGGACGCGGCGCATGATGTTGATGGCCGCGTCGTGACCGTCGAACAGGCTGGCGGAGGTGACGAACCGCACCGGGTTCACAGGCGTGTGCATGCGCCCAGGATACGTGGACGTCCTTGCACTTGACTAGTGTCGACTACGAGGACGTCCAGGTACCCTCCGGCATCAGGCGGAGCAGCTCCTCGGCCACGATGGCGGGCCGCTCGAGCGGGAGGACGTGACCGGTCCCCGGCACCATGCGCAGCCGCGCGCGTGGGAAGGACTGCGCGAGTGCGGCGCTGGCCCGCCGCGAGATGGCAAGGTCCCTCGAACTCGCCAGGACGGTGACCGGCACGTCCGACCCGGCATTGGTCGCACGGAAGTCGGGGACGCTGGCGATGACGAAGCTGCGTCGTGAGCTCAGCAGGGGAGGGGCGATGTCGGCCAGCGCCTGCACGGTCGTGACAGGCACTGTTGAGGGGAAGGAGACCCGGGCGAAGGCCCTGCTCAGCCGGGCCGAGTCGTGCACGCGGTCTGGCCAGCGGGTCTGAAAGTACCGACCGACGGCGCGCGTCGCCGGGCTGGCGAGAGGGTTGACGCTGGTGTTGATCAGCAGCAGGGCGCGGACGGACGCGAGCATTGACGGGTGTTGGCGGCAGAAGGCCTGCACCACCATGCCGCCGAGCGAGTGCCCCACCAGGACGACGTCCTCGAGGGCGAGGGCGGCCAGCGATCCGGCCAGGTCGTCGGCCAAGACGTCGATGCCGGTGGGCACCGTCATGGGTGAAGACCTGCCGTGTC
>JAWWOJ010000020.1:0-7158 GCA_033851885.1 Frankiales bacterium
CTACGACGACGAGCTGGGCGCGCAGGTGCGCGCGGCAGTGGGCGCACGGGCGCACCTCCCGGGCGCCGTGTTCGGCGACGGCTACCGCGGCCTGCAGGCCAATGCGCTCTGCTACGTCCACGCTACCGAGGTCGGGGGGACCCACCCCGCGCTCATCGAGGCCATGGGTGCCGGCAACCTCGTGCTCGTGCTCGACACGCCGGAGAACCGCGAGGTCGCCGGCGAGGCTGCGGTGTTCTTCGCCGACGAGGCGGAGCTCGCCGAGCGGCTGCGCTGGGTGGCGGCCCTCAGCGGCTCCGAGAGGGACGCCTGGCGGGCCCGGTCCCGCGCCCTGGCGTCGGACCGCTACTCGTGGGACGCGGTGACAGCCACGTACCTGACTGTTCTGCGTGGAGACGGCATCTCGTAGTAAAGCCCTTCACCCATTTGGCCGATAGGTGAGCGTGACCGCCTTGCTTGACGCGCCCTCTGCTGTCAGCGCGCCGGAGGCTCGGCCGGGCCGTCTTGGCGGCCGCGCGCTCCTTGAGCACGCGACGTCGGCGGCTCTCATCCTGTGGTGGGCAATCCCCATGACGCGCGCGGAGGGCGGCCGCGGTCACGGCTCCACCACTGTCGCGCTGCTCCTCGTCGTCGCGGTCCTCTGGGCAAATGACGCGTGGCGTCGGGTCGGCCGCACCACCCTCGTACTGTCCGTGTCTGTCCCGGTCTGCGCCCTGGTCGTGTGCCTGCTGGCACCGACAGGCTGGTACGGCGGGGACGACGCGGCCGGCTACGCGCTCGCGGCCCTGGCTGTGCCGGCTGTCATCGCCTATGCCCGAACGCCCAACCGACGGCTCGTGGGTGTCGTGGCGATCTGCGCCGCGGGCCTGCTGGAGTTCGCCGAGGCGTTCCTGCCGTGGTGGGGCGGTCGCAACCCGGCCCTGCCGATGATCGGGACGTTCTACTGGTGGAACCCGTACGCGGCTTTCCTGCTGCCCGCGGCCGTGCTCGGTGCTGCGCTCGCGATCCGAGGCCAGCGTCCGATGCGGACGCTCGGATGGTTCGCTGCTCCGCTGTGCTCCGCCGGCATCGTGTTCTCCTCGAGCCGCATGACCCTGGCGCTGCTTGTGGCGTCCCTGGTCGTGATCGGGCTCGTCGCCGCCGACGCCGACCGGCGTCGAAGCGGGATCCTGCGCTGGCTGCTCGTCGGCGTCCTCGCCGCCGGCGCGACCTATGCCCTCGCGGGCCCACCCGTCTTCGACCACCGGGCGGACGTGACCGCCGCCGCCGAAGCCAAGGCCAACAGTGGACAGACCGTCGCCCAGAACGGTGCCTACCGGCTCCAGTTCTGGCACCGGGCAGTCGCCGTGCTCGAGGACCGGCCGCTCGTCGGCTCGGGCCCGCACGCCCTCGTGGGCGCCAGCACCGGCCTCGTCCCGGATTCCTACGCACGCTCCAACCTGGCCCACAACGGCTATCTGCAGGTCCTGTCCGACGGCGGTCTGGTCCTGGGCCTGCCCTTCCTGCTCGGCTGCTTCGGCGCGCTCCTCGCGGGTCTGCGGCTGCTGCTCAGCGCCCGGCGCCCGGTCGCTGAGCGATGGCTGCGGATCGCCGTGCCCATCGCGCTCGCCGGCTCGGCCGCCCACTCAGCCGTCGACTTCGACTGGAGCCATCCCTCGGACCTGCTCCTGACCGCGCTGCTGGCGGGGCTGGCGCTCGCCGTACCCGTCCGCGCCGCCGGCTCCGGCCGGGCACGCTGGGTTGCCGGCGCTGCCGTCACCGTCGTCGCGGGTGTGCTCGCGATTGCGGCCTGGCACACCGACCACGCCAAGGCCGGCATCGCTGCCGTCACAGGCACGCCCGCGCAGCGAGCTCATGCCCTCCACGAGACCGGCGCCCAGCCGCTGCGCGACTACCGGTGGGCCCAGGCCCTGCTGGTCACCGGGGCCGGCTCCGGTGGGCCTGTGACCGACAAGGGTGTCGCCGCAGCCGATCTCCGTTGGGCCGTCAGCCAGACCGCTGCCGCGGCCGCGGTCACCCCGGACCTCCAGCTCCAACGCGCCCGCGCCCTCGTGCTGCTCGGATCGCGCGACGAGGCCGGTCTGTTGGTGGACGCCATGGTGGCCCGACGCGGCCGCGGTGCGAGCGGCTCGATCGCCGACCAGGGCGCCGAGGTCCTGGCTGCGGCCGGCCGCACGCACGACGCCCGCGCGCTCGTGGTCGCGTTCCTCCTGCCCGGTGCCCTCGACGACCACGCAGGTGGTCATCTCCAGGCGCTGCTCGACGTGGATGCGGGGCGTCTCACCGACGTGGATCGCTGCGCCTACGCGGCTGTCGCTGCGGACCGCCGCTACCCGAACACCCCTGACCCGGGGGCGCCCGCCGCTGGCACCTCCTGCGAGGCCGTCCTGCGAGGAGCAGCATGAAGCAGCTGGGAGACATCCTCCTCGAGGACGGGCTCGTCACGCACGAGCAGCTCGCCGACGCCGTCGAGGAGCAGCAGAAGCTGGGGCGCAGCCTCGGGCGCGTCCTCGTCGACCTCGGGATCCTGACGGAGTCCCAGCTGGTCGCGGCGCTCGCCACGCAGATCGGGATGAAGTTCGTCGACCTCACCGACTTCCCCGTCGACGGCTCGGCCGTGGGGAAGATCTCCGATGTCGTAGCGCGCCGGCACACCGCCCTGCCCATCGGGTACGAGGACGGCAAGCTCGTGGTCGCCATGGCGGACCCCGCGAACGTCTTCGCCCTCGATGACATCCGGTCGCTCACGGGACTCGAGGTCAGGCCGGTCGTCGCGACCCGGCCGGACGTCGTCGCTGCCATCAACAAGTTTCATCGCGGCGACGCGGAGCTGGACGACCTCACGAGCGTCCTGGACGTCTCCGACGACGAGGACGACCTCTCCTCCGTCAGGGAGATCGTTGAGGACGCGCCGATCGTCAAGTTCGTCAACCTGCTCATCACGCAGGCGATTCAGGATCGTGCCTCCGACATCCACATCGAGCCCACCGAGCGGGACCTGCGCGTGCGGTTCCGCATCGACGGCGTGCTCCACGAGGTCATGCGGTCGCCGAAGACGATCACGTCGGGCGTCACGTCGCGTCTGAAGATCATGGCCGACATCAACATCGCGGAGCGCCGGATCCCTCAGGACGGCCGGCTCTCCGTCAACACCAACGGCAAGAAGATCGACCTCCGGGTCGCGACCCTGCCCACCGTGTGGGGCGAGAAGATCGTCATGCGGGTCCTGGACAACTCCACGGCCATGCTGAAGCTGTCCGACCTGGGCTTCTCCGACTCGAACTACGAGGTCTACTCGAAGAGCTTCGTGAAGCCCTACGGCATGATCCTGGTGACCGGCCCGACCGGTTCTGGAAAGTCGACCACGCTGTACGCGACGCTCAACATCGTCAGCCGTCCCGAGGTCAACGTCATCACCGTCGAGGACCCGGTGGAGTACCGGCTGCCCGGCATCAACCAGGTGCAGACCAACAACAAGGCGGGCCTGACGTTCTCCGCGGCGCTCCGCTCGATCCTGCGCTCGGACCCCGACATCGTCCTCCTTGGTGAGATCCGTGACGGCGAGACGGCCCACATCGCCGTCGAGGCCGCCCTCACCGGTCACCTCGTGCTGTCCACCCTGCACACCAACGACGCCCCGTCGGCGATCGTCCGGCTCACCGAGATGGGCATCGAGCCCTTCCTGGTCGGCTCGGCGCTCGACTGCGTGCTCGCCCAGCGCCTCGCACGGCGGCTCTGCCCGAAGTGCAGGGAGGCCTACAAGCCCTCGAAGCAGCTGCTGGTCGACAACAAGTTCCCCTGGCAGGACGGGATGGACGTGCCTGAGCTGTTCCGGCCGGTGGGCTGCACGAACTGCTCCAAGACGGGCTACAAGGGCCGCCTCGCCCTGCACGAGGTCATGGCCGTCAGCGAGGAGATCGAGCGGCTCACCGTGGAGCGCGCCTCGTCGATGACCATCAACAAGGCCGCGATCGAGCAGGGGATGATCACCCTTCGCCACGACGGCCTGCTCAAGGTCATGGCCGGTGTCACGTCGGTCGAGGAGATCTTCCGCGTCGTCGCCTGATGCGTTGTTTGCGCCGTTCGGCTCAAGCACGGACCAACAGCGGTCGACAGTCCTGAGGACACCCGAGGAGGGCATCGTGGACCAGCACGGCACTGCAGGCTCAGACGGCTCGCCGTCCCCGCTCGACCCGAGCTGGACGCCGGCCCCCCAGCTGCAGCCGACACACGCGCTGGAGGTGGCTCAGCCGACCTTCGCCTTCTCGGGACCGACGACGGAGCCCGCCACGCCGGCCGAGCTGTCCGGAGGCCTCGACGTCCTGCCTGGCAGCGCGCCGGTCGCCGTCGAGCAGGTCGCCGTCATGCCGTCCCAGCCCGCGCCCGTCAGCGAGCCCATGCCGCTCGCCCCGCCGCCGGCCGCCGCCGCGGTCACGGCACCTGCCGAGGCGCCCGCCGCCGCTGCGTACGACGAGCCGCTGGCCGTCCGCGTCGGTGCCGAGGACACCTCTGGGGACAGTGGTTTCCTCACCGACCTGCTGCTCGAGGTCCTGAACCGCGGCTGCTCCGACCTGCACCTCACGGTCGGTGCACCCCCGACGGTCCGTCTCAACGGCGCGTTGACGCCGCTCGAGGACCGCCCGAAGCTCACGCCGCAGTTCCTCCAGAAGCTGATCTACGCGATCCTCTCCCAGAAGCAACGGGAGAAGTTCGAGGAGGTGCTCGAGCTCGACTTCGCCTACAGCGTCCCTGGCCGGGCCCGTTTCCGCGTGAACGTCTACCGCCAGCGTGATGCCCTCGGTGCCGCGTTCCGCCTCATCCCCTACGAGATCAAGGCGCTCGAGGACCTGGGCGTACCGCCGACCGTCGCCAACTTCGCGATGCTGCCTCGCGGCTTCGTCCTCGTCACCGGCCCCACGGGTTCCGGCAAGTCGACGACGCTCGCCGCCGTGGTCGACCTCGCCAACCGGCAGCGCCGCGACCACATCATGAGCGTCGAGGACCCGATCGAGTTCCTGCACGAGCACAAGAGCTGCCTGGTCAACCAGCGCGAGGTGGGGGAGGACACCCACTCCTTCAAGAACGCGCTGAAGCACGTGCTGCGCCAGGACCCCGACATCATCCTGGTCGGCGAGATGCGTGACCTCGAGACCATCGAGATCGCCCTGACCGCAGCGGAGACAGGTCACCTCGTGATGGCGACCCTGCACACGCAGGACGCCGCGCAGACCATCGACCGTGTCATCGACGTCTTCCCGCCGCACCAGCAGCAGCAGGTGCGCACGCAGCTCGCCGGCGCCCTCCAGGGGGTTGTCTGCCAGCAGCTGATCAAGACCGCCGACGGCAACGGCCGGGTGGTCGCCACCGAGATCCTGGTGGCCACCCCAGCCATCCGGAACCTGATCCGTGAGGGCAAGACCCACCAGATCTACTCGGCCATGCAGGCCGGCGCGAAGCACGGCATGGCGACGATGGACCAGCACCTCGCGGAGCTGGTGAAGAAGGGCAAGATCACCTACGACGCTGCGCTCGAGAAGTGTCACCACGCCGAGGACTTCAACCGGCTCTGCGGCCGCTGAGAGGGAATGACTGATGGCCACCGCAACGTATGAGTACAAGGTCCGGGACAAGTCCGGATCCATGAAGACCGGCACGCTCGACGCGGAGTCGCCGAGCCAGGTCGCCGCCAAGCTGAAGCAGATGGGTTACGCCCCCATCAGCATCACGCAGGCGAACGCTGGGATGTCGAAGGAGATCAGGATCCCGGGCTTCGGCAAGCCCAAGGTCAAGCTCAAGGACCTGGCCGTCTTCAGCCGCCAGTTCGCCACCATGATCAACAGCGGCTTGTCCCTGCTTCGCGCTCTGAACATCCTCACGGAGCAGACCGAGAACAAGGAGCTGGCCCGGATCCTCGGTGAGGTCCGCAACGACATCGAGACGGGCAACTCGCTGTCCGCCTCCATGGGAAAGCACCCTGAGGTCTTCCCCCCGCTCATGGTCAACATGACCAGGGCCGGAGAGGTCGGTGGCTTCCTCGACAGCGTCATGATGCAGATCGCCGCGAACTACGAGGCCGAGGTCAAGCTGCGCGGCAAGGTCAAGGCGGCCATGACGTACCCCATCGTCGTCTTCTGCATCGCCATCCTCGCCGTCGTCGGCATGCTGCTGTTCATCGTCCCGACGTTCGCCGGGCTCTTCAAGACGCTCGGCGGCACGCTGCCGCTCCCGACCAGGATCCTGGTCATGATGTCGAACGGGCTGAAGGTCGGGATCATCCCGCTCATCATCTTGGCCATCGCCGGCAAGGTCGTGTGGGGAAAGGTGAAGCGAGACCAGCGCGTCCGTGACGTGGTGGACCCGATGAAGCTCAAGATCCCCGTGTTCGGCGAGCTGTTCCGTAAGATCGCGCTGACCCGGTTCGCCCGCAACCTCGGCACCATGATGTCCTCGGGCGTCCCGATCCTCCAGAGCCTCGACATCGTGGCGGAGACCACGGGCAACGTGGTGCTGGAGCGGGCGACCCGGGCCGTGCAGGAGAGCGTCCGCACCGGAGAGTCGCTGTCGAGGCCGCTCACGGAGCACCCCGTCTTCCCACCGATGGTGGTGCAGATGATGGCGGTCGGCGAGGACACCGGTGCCCTCGACACGATGCTGCACAAGATCGCCGAGTTCTACGACCAGGAGGTCGAGGCGACGACGGAGTCCCTCACCGCGCTGATCGAGCCCCTGATGATCGCCTTCCTCGGTGCCATCGTCGGCTCGATGATCGTGGCCCTGTACATGCCGATCTTCAAGATCTTCGATCTCATCAAGTAGCCCGAACGCACTACCCCGAGGGGCTCAGGAGACCTAGGTCTTCTGGGCCTCTCGGGCTGTCAGGGAGAAAACTTCCCCAAAGGGGCTCAAGCCCGTTGATCGGCCCGCCGAAGCATCTTGTGTCATCAAGCAGAGCCGCAAGGCCAGACAGGGCACACCCGTCGCAAGGCGGGGCCGCAAAGCCAGGGGACCTGCACGCAGGTCAGCCCAGCCGCCTCGGCCGGTACCTCCTCGGAGAGCCGCGAGAGGTCCTGAGAAAACCACCGCGTGGCTCATCCATTCGTCCCGGGAGGACACCGCAATGCTCGCTCGTATCCGTAAGGCGCAGGAGGAGAACGAGGG
>JAWWOJ010000023.1:0-3664 GCA_033851885.1 Frankiales bacterium
GTCCTACCTGGACAGGATGAACTTCTCGCTGCTCGCCTGCCCGGACCTCCTGCCCGATCTCGGTGGGCTCGCCGACCACCTGTCCGCGAGTTTGCAGGATCTTCTCGACGCATCTGAGTAACCTCAGGCCAACTGGGGCAGTCCTCAGGGGCAAGCGCAACGTCGCGTGCGTCAAGGAGGCGCGTCCGCACATGGTGGTCACTGATCTCGCCGGTGGAGTCGCGCGCGCAGGCCTGCGCCGCGTCGTGAAGATGCCGCACGTCCCCCTCGTCCCCGAGGGCAGGCTGCTCGACCTGCCCGGTCGCGGACGGACCTACGTCGTCGACGTGCCGGGGCCGAGCCCCGACGCGCCGACCGTCCTGCTGCTGCACGCGCTCGGCTGCACGGCCTACCTCACCTGGTACCCCGTGCTGGAGGAGCTCTCGAAGACCTACCGCGTCGTGGCCTTCGACCAGCGGTGGCACGGCCGCGGGATCCGCTCGCGCCGCTTCCGGCTCGCCGACTGCGCCGACGACGCGGTGGCAGTCCTCGACGAGCTCGGGATCGCCTCCGCGACCGTCGCCGGCTACTCCATGGGCGGCCTCGTCGCACAGCTCGTGGCGCACCAGCACCCGGAGCGCGTCGAGGGGCTGGTGCTGTGCGCGACCGCCCGCAACTTCCGCGGCAAGCGCCGCGAGAAGCTCTTCTTCCCGGTCATGACTCTGGCGATGCACCCGCTGTCCGGCTATGCCTTGCAGCGCGTGGAGCGGTTGGCGCAGGCGCTGCCCTCCAACCCGTCGCTGGACGCGTCGACGCCGGCCTTCGGGCGTGCGGAGTTCCGCAGCACCAGCGCCTGGTCGATGCCGGAGGTCCTCAGCGAGCTCGGCCGCTTCAACTCCGCACCGTGGGTGGGTGAGATCGCTTGCCCGACGGCCGTCGTCGTCACCGACAACGACCATGCGATCCCGTCGAGCCGGCAGCGCAAGCTGGCCCAGGCCATCCCCGGCGCCGAGGTCTTCGAGGTGCACGGTGGGCACCTGTCCCTCGTACTCCACACCGACGCCTGGCGCGACGCGCTCGTCAGCGCCCTCAGTTCGGTCATGCAGCGCCGGGCGAAGGCGGCCTAGTCCGCGATACTGGCAAGGTGCAGATCCGCAGAGCCATCCCCGCCGACGTCGACGCCGTCGTGGCCCTGGTCGAGTCTGCCTACCGCGGCGACTCCAGCCGGGCCGGTTGGACGACGGAGGCCGACCTCCTCGACGGCCAGCGCACCGACCGTGACGAGGTGCGCTCCGTCCTCGAGGAGCTGGTCGTGGCGCAGGACGAGACCGGCGAGCTCGTCGGGTGCTGCACGCTCGTGCCCAAGGACGGCCACGCCTACTTCGGGATGTTCGCGGTGCGCCCCGGGTTGCAGGGCGGTGGCGTCGGGTCCCAGCTGCTCAAGGAGGCAGAGACGCTCGCAGCGGAGCACGGGGCGACCTACGTCGAGATGACCGTCATCTCCGCCCGCTCGGAGCTCATCGACTTCTACCTGCGTCGCGGCTACGTCGACACCGGCGAGACCCGGCCCTTCCCCTACGGTGACGACCGGTTCGGCCGGCCACGTCGCGACGACCTCGCGTTCACGGTGCTCGTGAAGGACCTCTGATGCGCCGCCTGGTGGTGGCCTGCCTGCTGCTCGCGGCCTGCGGCGGCGGGTCGAAGGCGGGTCCGAAGGCCAAGGCCGACATCGCCGACCTCGAGTCGCGCGCACAGCTGACGGCCTGCAGCCCGAGCCCGCAGCCACTGACGGCGGCGGCCGCGATCTGCCTGTCAGGTTCGGAGCAGGTCAGCCTCGCGACGTTCACCGGCGATGAGCTTCGCGACCTCTGGGCCAAGGCCGGCGGCAGCGTCTCCGGCGGCTACCTCGTCACCGGCACCGGCTGGGCCGCGACCACCACCGACCTCGACACCGCCAATCGCATCGCCGCATCCCTCGGTGGTGTCCTGAAGTCGTGACCGCGCATGCGCACTCCCACGGCACGGCTGCCGGCGAGCAGCGCGGCCGGCTTGTCGCCGTGCTCGCCATCACCACCACCATCCTGGCCGTCGAGGTGGTGGGCGGTCTCGTCGCGCACTCCCTGGTGCTGCTGGCCGACGCCGCACACCTGGCGGCCGACGCGGCGGGCATCGGGCTGGCGCTGTTCGCCGTGGTCTGCGCGACCCGGCCACCGACCCTGGCACGCACCTTCGGCCTGCAGCGGCTCGAGATCCTGGCGGCGGTCGTCAACGCCGTCATCCTGCTGGTCTTCGGCATCCTCATCCTCGTCGAGGCCGTACGCCGACTGGTGACCCCAGGCCATCCCTCCCCCGGAGCGATGGTGCTGTTCGGTCTGGTCGCTGTCCTCGGCAACGTCGCGAGCCTGCTCCTGCTGCGACGCGGCCACGCCGCCTCGCTCACCGTCCGGGGCGCCTACCTCGAGGTCCTCGCCGACCTGCTCGGGGCCGCGGGTGTCCTCCTCGCCGCCGCCGTCATCGCCGCGACGGGATGGGAACGCGCCGACCCGGTGGCGTCCCTGCTCCTCGGTCTCCTGATCGTGCCGCGCACCCTGCGGATGCTGAGGAGCGCCGTCGACGTGCTGCTCGAGGCCACGCCCGAGCACGTCGACCTGCAGGAGGTCCGCACCCACATCCTCGAAACGCCAGGGGTGGTCGGCTGCCACGACCTGCACGCCTGGACCATCACGAGCGGCAGCGCTGTGCTCAGCGCGCACGTGGTCGTAGCCGACGAGCTGTGGACCGACGGCTCGGCGTCGGCGGTGCTGGACCGGCTCGCCGAGTGCCTCGCCGGGCACTTCGACCTCGAGCACTCGACCTTCCAGCTGGAGCAGCCCGGCCACCTCGATCACGAGGCCGTGCTGCACGACTGACACGGGCAGGAAACTCACCTGTGACGGCGAACACAGCCGGGTGTCTCCATTGAGTCGTGTCGTCGCCCCGTCCGTCGCCGCCCTCGTCCTCGCCGCCGGCTCCGCCCAGGCCGTCACGACCGCGCCATCACCTCGAGCAAGCGGGCTGCCGACCGTCACGAGCGGCCATCGCCCCGGCCCGGACGTGCTCTACGCCGCGGCCCCGCGCGCCCCGCAGCTGGAGAACACCGGCCCGTGGCAGGCCGCGCCGATCCTCACCAGCGGAGCCACGTCGTACCGCGACGGCGAGTGGCTCTACCAGGACTACCTGTTCGACGACCACGGGGCGACGGGCGCTCCCGACCCCAACAGCCCGTACGGCGCCTCGACGCACCTGTACTCACCGGCCGCCGGCAGCTACACCTACCCGACGGACAAGCGCTACGCCGACAACGCCGCCGACCTCGTCGAGCTGCGGGTCAAGCCGCTGGCCGACGCGACCGCCTTTCGCCTCACCCTCAACACCCTGATCGACCCAGCGCGGACGGCGGCGACGATCGCGCTGGGCGACGGACCCTCGACCGCGTGGCCGTTCGGCGCGGGCGTCTCCTCCCCCTCGAAGCTGTTCGTCACCTGGCACGGCGGGACGGCCCTCGTGACAGGCGGCGTGACGGGCAAGGCGTCAGCGCGGGTCGACACCCTGCGACGGCAGGTCGAGATCAGGGTGCCGCACAGCGTCTGGAACCCCGGCACGACCAAGGTCCGCACCACGGTCGGCGTCGGCCTGTGGGACGTCA
>JAWWOJ010000084.1:0-3204 GCA_033851885.1 Frankiales bacterium
GTCGGTGCGCGGGTGCACGCCCGCACGACCGGTCCGCTGGCGCAGGCGGCCGCGCGCGCCGCGGCAGTGACCGTCACGGGCACCCTCACGGACGACCCGCGCGTCGTCCCTCCCCACGGCGACGTCCTCGCCTTCCGGGAGGTCGTGGTCGCCACGGTGCGGGTCACGACGCTCGCCGTCGGCGGCCGTGAGGTCCACCTACGGGAGCCGGTGCTGGTGTTCGGCGACGCGCACTGGCTCGGGCTGCTCCCGTCCCAGCGGGTCCGGGTGGAGGGTCGGGTGCAGGCAGCAGGGGCGGGTGATTCCGTGGCGGCCGTGCTGTCGGCACGGGCACCGCCCACCGTCCTCTCGGGCCCGTCGTGGCTGCAGTCCGCGGCGGGGCGGCTCCGCGCCGGTATGCGGGAGGCGGCCGCCGCCCTGCCGTCGGACGAGCGGGGCCTGCTGCCAGGACTCGTCGAGGGCGACACGTCGCAGCTCGACCCCGGGCTCCAGCAGGACTTCCGCACGACGGGTCTCACCCACCTCGTGGCGGTGTCCGGCACCAACGTCGCCGTCGTGCTCGCCGCTGCCCTCGCCCTGTGCGGCTGGCTGCGCATCGGCCTCCGCTGGCGGGCACCTGTCGGCTTGCTGCTGCTGCTCGGCTTCGTCGTGCTGGCCCGGCCTTCGCCCTCGGTCCTCCGGGCTGCCGTGATGGGCGTCATCGCGCTGCTGGCCCTGGCTACTGGGTCACGACGACAGGCGATGCCCGCGCTGTGTGCCGCCGTCCTCGTCCTCGTGCTGGTGTCACCAGAGCTCGCGCCGCAGCCGGGGTTCGCGCTGTCGACCTTGGCGACGGCGGGCCTGCTCGTGCTGGCACCCGGCTGGCGGCGGAAGCTCGCGACGTGGCTGCCCGACAAGCTCGCCGAGGCCGTCGCCGTACCCGCTGCCGCCCAGGTCGCATGCATGCCGGTGATCGTGGCCATCTCGGGCAAGCTCGGGCTGCTGGCCATACCCGCCAACCTGCTGGCTGTGCCGGCCGTCGGTCCCGCCACCGTGCTGGGTGTGGTCGCTGCCCTTGTCGCGCCGGTGTGGCTGCCGCTGGCTCAGGGCATCGCGTGGCTCGGCTACCTGCCGACGGCGTGGCTGGTCCTCGTCGCGCACGTCGGTGCCCGCCAGCCGGGCGCCGGCCTCGGCCTCACCACCGGCTGGCCCGGCGCGCTGCTGGCGCTCGCGCTGCTGGCGGCGCTCGGCCTCGTGCTGCGGTCCCGTGTCCTTCGGCGTACGGCTGCAGCGGGCTGCGTCGGATCGCTGCTGGCGCTGCTCGTGGTCGTGGTCGTGCGGCCGCCCTGGCCACCCCCTGGGTGGGTGCTCGCCAGCTGCGACGTGGGGCAGGGGGACAGCTTCGTCGTGCCGCTCGCCCCTGGCTCGGCACTCGTCATCGACAACGGCCCGGATCCCGAGAAGGTCGATCGCTGCCTGCGCCGGCTGGGCATCGGCCGGGTGCCCCTGCTCGTCCTCACGCACCTCCACGCCGACCATGTGGAGGGTGTCCCGGGACTGCTGCGCGGTCGGCAGGTCGGCCAGGTCGAGGTCGGTCCGCTCGACGAACCGGCAGTGGAGCGGCAGCGCCTGATGCGCTGGCTCGGGCGCATCCCGGTGGTGCGCGCCGAGATCGGCGAGACCCGGTCGATGGGGGAGGTCAGCTGGACGGTGCTCGACGCCACCGCGCGGCACGGGACCGACAGCGATCCCAACAACAGCTCGATCGTGCTGCGGCTGGTCACCCATGGCGTCTCGGTGCTGTTCTCCGGCGACCTCGAGGCCGACGCGCAGCGTGAGCTGCTGTCCCGTCAGGTCGACCTTCGCGCCGATGTCCTCAAGGTGCCGCACCACGGATCCCGCAAGCAGGACCCGGACTTCCTCGACGCCGTGCACGCCCGCATCGCTCTCACCCCGGTCGGCGCGGGAAACCCCTACGGCCACCCTGCTGCCAGCACGCTGCGCCGGGTCGAGCAGGACGGCGCCCGGGTCTACCGCAGCGACCGGGACGGCGACGTGGCCGTCACGATGCGGCGTGGCCGGCTGGGCTCGGTCGGGCGGGGTGGTGACGGGGTTCCGCCGCCCGTGCGGCCGGACACCGACGGTCCCTCGGCCGGCCCCGCGGCGCTGCGGCTCGGCGTCCCGGACTCCACGATGACGCTGTGTGATGTGCCGGACGTCCCCGTCGGGCGCGTGCCGCCCCGCGCCCGCGCCCCGCCGTGGGACGATGGACGCGTGGCCGCTCCTGACCTGCTCGTCCCGCTGACGCTTGTGGTCGGGGAGGAGGAGTACCTCGTCTCCCGGGCCGTCTCCGCGGTGCTGCGGGCCGCTCGCGACCGCAACAGCGCTGTCGAGGTGACCGACCTCGAATGCGGCAGCCTGCAGCCGGGCGACCTGGCCGAGGCGCTCAGCCCCTCGCTGTTCGGCGACGAGCGCGTCCTCGTGCTGAGGACGGCGCAGGACCTTGCGAAGGAGGTCGCGGCAGAGGTCGTCGCCTACGCCCAGGACCCCGTTCCCGAGATCATGCTCGTCGTGCAGCATGCCGGCGGCGCCAAGGGCAAGGCGACAGTGACGTCCCTGACGGGGACGGGTGCCCGCAAGGTCGAGTGCCCCAAGGTCGCCAAGGTCGGCGAGCGGAAGGACTTCGTGCGCAACGAGCTCAGGGCCGACAAGCGACAGGTCAGCGAGGACGCGGTGACCGCACTGCTCGACGCGGTGGGCAACGACCTGCGCGAGCTGGCCGCGGCCGCCTCCCAGCTGCTGTCCGACACCGAGGGTCCGATCACGCAGGAGGTCGTCGGCCGCTACCACCGTGGCCGGGCCGAGTCGTCCGGGTTCTCCATCGCCGACAAGGCGGTCGACGGCGATCTCGCCGGCGCCCTCGAGCTCGTCCGCTGGGGCCAGGCCACCGGGCTCGCGCCCGTGCTCGTGACCAGTGCCCTGGCCAGCACGCTGCGCTCGGTGGCGCTCGTCGCCTCCGCAGGGCGGCAGCCGGCACACCTGCTGGCCGGTCAGCTCGGCATGCCGCCGTGGAAGGTCGAGAAGACGCAGCGGCAGGCCCGCGGCTGGCGTCCCGAGGGGCTGTCGACGGCGCTGCGGGCCGTCGCGGTCGCCGACGGCGAGGTCAAGGGCGCCGCGACCGATGCCGGCTACGCCGTCGAGCGGGCCCTGCTCGCGGTCGTCCAC
>JAWWOJ010000179.1:0-9972 GCA_033851885.1 Frankiales bacterium
GCTGCGGGAGTGGTTCACGGGTGAGGCGGTGGCGCGCGGCGCGGAGGTCGTCCCCGACCGGGCCGGCAACCTCTGGGCGTGGTGGGGCGATCCCGACACCGAGGCGGGCGTGGTGCTGGGCTCGCACCTCGACTCCGTGCCCGAGGGAGGGGCCTACGACGGTCCGCTCGGGATCGTCTCGTCGCTGCTCGCCGTGGAGGCGGCCGGCCCGCTGGCGAGGCCGGTCGCTGTCGCGTGCTTCGCCGACGAGGAGGGCGCGCGGTTCGGCACGGCCTGTGCCGGGTCGCGGCTGCTGACCGGAGCGCTCGACCCGTCGCAGGCCCTGGCCCTCAAGGACGCCGACGGCATCACGATGGCCGAGGCGCGATCCGACCGGCCGGACAAGGACCCGGAAGCGCTCGCGCGGATCGGTTGCTTCGTGGAGCTGCACGTCGAGCAGGGCCGGGCCCTCGAGGCACCAGTCGGGCTCGCCACCGAGATCTGGCCGCACGGGCGCTGGCGGTTCGACCTGGAAGGCCAGGCGAACCACGCCGGCACCACCCGCCTGGAGGATCGCGACGACTCGGTGCTGGCCTTCGCCGCCATGGTCCTCGCCGCCCGGCGACATGCGGAGGAGCTCGGCCTGCTGGCGACCTTCGGCAAGCTCCAGGTCAGTCCCAACGCCGTCAACGCCGTCCCCGGGCTCGTGCGTGCGTGGCTGGATGCGCGGGCACCGAGCGAGGACCTTCTCCTCCAGCTGCTCGAGCGGCTGGGGGGCGACCCGACCCAGGAGTCGTGGACATCCGCGGTACGGTTCGACCTCGAGCTCGCGGACCGCCTCAGCGGCTGCCTGTCCGCCGTACCCAGGCTGCCCACCGGCGCTGGCCACGACGCCGGAGTGCTGCAGGAGCACGGGATCCCGACCGCGATGCTGTTCGTCCGCAACCCAACCGGGATCAGCCACGCGCCCGAGGAGCATGCGGACCTCGACGACTGCCTGGCCGGGGTCACGGCACTGACCACGGTCGTCCAGGAGCTGGCCGGATGACCTGGTGGTGCGAGCTGGGATGGCTCGACGGGCCGGTTGCCGGGCTGCGGGTGACCGCGGTGGACGGTCTGATCACCGAGGTCGCACCAGGCGTGCGGCAACCGGGTGACGAGGTACTCCCGGGACTGGTGCTGCCCGGGCTCGCCAACGCGCACTCGCACGCGTTCCACCGCGCCCTGCGCGGCCGCACGCACGCCGGCGGCGGAAGCTTCTGGACCTGGCGAGAGTCGATGTACCGGGTGGCCGCCGTCCTCGACCCCGAGCGCTACCTCCGGCTGGCCCGCGCGGCGTTCGCCGAGATGGTGCTCGCCGGCTACACGGTGGTGGGGGAGTTCCACTACCTGCACCACAGGCCGGGCGGCGCCCGCTACGACGACCCCAACGCGATGGGGCACGCGCTCGTGCAGGCGGCGTCCGAGGCGGGCGTCCGGCTGACGCTGCTGGACGCCTGTTACCTGCAGGGCGGCCTGGACGGCCGGCCGCTCGAAGGCCCGCAGCTGCGCTTCGGCGACGGTGACGTCGACGCCTGGAGCAGCAGGATCGCCGACCTCGAGGACGGGCCACTGCTGCGCCACGGTGCCGCCGCGCACAGCGTCCGGGCGGTCCCGCGGACAGCCCTTCCCACCCTCGCGGCGCACCCGACGAGGCACGTGCACCTCTCCGAGCAGCCGGCCGAAAACGCCGACTGCCTCGCGGTGCACGGCATGACACCGACGCAGCTCCTCGACGAGGCGGGCTTCCTCGGTGCCGGTGCTTGTGTCGTGCACGCGACCCACGTCACCGACGACGACCTGTCCCGGCTCGCGACGAGCAGTGTCTGCATGTGCCCCACGACGGAGCGGGACCTCGCGGACGGCGTCGGACGGGCCCGTGCGCACCGCGGCCCGGTCTGCCTGGGCAGCGACCAGCACGCCGTCGTGGACCCGTTCGAGGAGGCCCGCGGGCTCGAGATGGACGAGCGGCTCACGTCGCTGCAACGCGGACGCTTCACGCCGACTGAGCTGGTGACGGCGGCCACGAGTGCCGGCTACGCGGCGCTCGGCTGGGACGGGGGCAGCTTCCGCCCGGGTGCCGTCGCCGACCTGGTGGCCGTCCGCGTGGACTCCCCCCGGACGGCGGGAGCGGACCCCGCGCAGCTGCTACTTGCGGCGTCGGCGGCCGATGTCACAGACGTGGTGGTCGGCGGACGGCAGGTGGTCCGGGCCGGCCGGCATGCGCTCGGCGACGTCGGCAGGGAGCTCGCCGACGTGATCGCCGAGTGCTGGTCACAGGCTGACCGATGAGTACCGATGAGTACTGCACCGACCTGACGTCGTAACTCGGTAGGAGAACGTCATACCGGGTGGCTACGCTCCCGGCCGTCAGATCATGAGGGGGAGTCCGGTCCATGCGTCGCTTCGCTGAGTTCGTCCTGCGCCATCGAGCACTCGTGGCCGTGGGGTGGCTGCTGCTCGCCATCGCGGGTGGCGCCGCCGTGGGTCCTGTGAACAAGCACATGACCATCGACTTCTTCCTGCCCGGCCAACCTGGCACCGAGGCGGCGCACAAGATCATCAGCGACTTCGGCAACGGCGGCAACTCCTCTCCGTACCTCGTCGTGCTCACGCCACCGGCGGGCCAGCGGGTGACCGGCCACGAGGCCGAGGTCGCCGCCACCTTCGCCGCGGTGGCCACGTCGGCGCCGAACCTGCGCCTGGTCGACGAGGCCACCAGCGGCAGCAAGATCTTCCGCTCGAAGGACGACACGTCGACCTACGGGATGCTGTTCTACAGCTTCGGCACCGACCCCAGCGCCAAGCCGCCGACGCCGGCCATCACCGACTCGCTCAAGCAGCACGCGCCGGCGGGCTGGACGACCGGCGTCACCGGCGAGGACGTCCTCGCCGTGGGCGACTCCAACTCCAACGGGCCGGGGGTCTTCGTCGAGCTCCTCATCGGTGCGCTCGGGGCTCTCATCGTGCTGGCGTTCGTCTTCGCGTCGTTCCTGGCACTGCTGCCGATGGTCGTGGCAGCCGGCTCGATCCTGCTCACATTCCTCATGCTGCTGCCGATCACCTATGCCACGAACGTCTCCGTCATCGTGCAGTTCCTCGTCGCCCTCATCGGCCTCGGCGTCGCGATCGACTACTCGCTGCTGCTCGTGACCCGATGGCGTGAGGAGCGAGATCACGGACGCGACAACCACGAGGCGGTCGTCGTGGCGATGCAGACCGCCGGCAAGGCTGTCGTCTTCAGCGGCGTGACGGTGGCGATCGGGCTGATCGCGCTGCTCGTGCTGCCGGTGCCGTTCATGCGCAGCATCGGCCTCGGCGGTGCCCTCATCCCGCTCGCCAGCGTCTTCACCACCCTGACCCTGACCCCCGTCATCCTCGGGTCCATCGGGCCCAAGGTCGACTGGCCGAAGATCCGTCACGAGAACACCGCCAGCAAGGTCTGGTCCCGGTGGGCGACGGCCGTGGTGCGACGTCGCTGGGTTGCGGCGGGGACGGGCGTGGTGATCCTCGGGGCCTTCATCCTGGCCTTCACCCAGATCAAGATCGGGCAGGCCAACTCGGCCTCGCTGGCGCACGGCGGTCCTGCGTACACCGCACTGCAGACCCTCACGAAGGGCGGCGAGCCGAGCGGCACCCTGACCCCGCTCCAGGTGCTCACCACCACCGACGGCGCGCAGAGTGCTGCGGCAGACCTCGCGAAGGTGAGCGGGATCGACACGGTGGTGGTCTCGACCGACCCGGCGAACAACCGCAACGGACACACCGTCGTCGTGGCCATCCCCAAGGAGGAGACGGTCAACTCGAAGTCCGTGGGACCCGTCCGCGAGGCCCGCTCGGTCGCGAGCAAGAACCCGGCGATCCTCGGGATCGCCGGGCTGGGCGCGGACCAGATCGACTTCCTGCATGGGGTCTACGGCAACTTCCCGCTGATGCTCGCCATCATCGCGATCCTGACCTTCATCCTGCTGGCCCGGGCGTTCCGGTCGGTGCTGCTGCCGCTGAAGGCCGTGCTGCTCAACCTGCTGACCCTCGGCGCGACGCTGGGGTTCATGGTGCTGTTCTGGCAGAAGGGCTTCGGCTCGGACTCCCTCTACTCCGTGCACTCGACCGGCGCCGTGACGTTCTGGGTGCCGATGATGGTGTTCGCGTTCCTGTTCGGCCTCTCGATGGACTACGAGGTCTTCATCCTCGCCCGTATCCGCGAGGAGAAGGACGAGCACGGCGCCACCACCGACAGCGCCGTCATCGAGGGCATCGCCCGCACCGGACGACTGGTCACCAGTGCCGCGCTGATCCTGTTCCTCGCCTTCATCGCGCTGTCCTCGGGTCCCAACACCGACCTGAAGCTCTTCTCCACCGCGCTCGGGTTCGGCATCCTGCTCGACGCGACCATCGTCCGGTCGCTGCTGGTGCCGGCGCTGATCTCGCTGTTCGGGGAGTGGAACTGGTACATGCCCTCGTGGTGCGCCAAGGTGCTCCGCATCCGCGAGCCGCACGCGGGACCGGTCCCAGCCCTCGCCGACTAGCGTTTCCGGCGTGGTGATGCCGCTGCTCGACCAGGACGCGGCATCGCTGTCCCGGCTGCGCCGCATGAAGGCGATCGCCACGGGCCTGCTGGTGGCGTCCGCCGTCGTCTATGGCGTCAGCCTGCAGCTGTCCGGGGCATGGGTCGGCTATGTCACCGCGGCCTCGGAGGCGGCCATGGTCGGAGGGCTCGCCGACTGGTTCGCCGTGACCGCGCTGTTCCGCCGGCCGCTCGGGCTCCCGATCCCGCACACCGGGCTGGTGCCGCGCAAGAAGGACGAGATCGCGCTCAAGCTCGGCGAGTTCGTCACCGGCCACTTCCTGACCCGCGAGGTCGTGGTCGAGCAGCTGCACGAGGCGCAGTTCCTGCAGCGCACCGCGGCCCGGCTGCGCGAGCCAGGGGTCGCCGACCGGATCGCCCGCGAGGTGGCCTTCAACGCCAGCACCCTGCTCGGCAGCCTCGACGAGGAGGCGGTCGTGGCGTCCGTTGTGGAGCTGGTACGCCGGGACCAGGCACGCCGCTCCTACGCGCCGGTGCTCGGCAAGGCTCTCGCCCGGGCCACCGAGGGCGGCGCCCACCGGCCGCTGCTCGACGTCGTGCTGAGCCGGGGCAAGACCCATCTCCGGGCGCACCGCGAGGAGCTGCTGCCGCAGCTGCGCGAGTTCGTCGACGACCGCGGCTGGCTCGCGGCACTGCTCGTCTCCGATCGCAGGCTGCGCAACGTGCTCGTCGACCTCGCCGCGCTGCTCGAGGAGATGGAGCGCAACCCTCGGCACCGGGTGCGGCTCTGGCTCGAGGGCCTGCTGCGCGACATCGCGCGGGCGCTCCAGGACGACCGTCAGGTCGCAGCGCGGGTCGACCAGGCCGTCCTGCGGCTGCTGGACGACCCGGCTGCGCTGGCCCAGCTGCACGATCTCGTCACCGACGCCGTCAGCTCCGTGCGTGAGTCGCTCCGCGACGTCGACGGGGAGCTGCAGCACCGCCTCTCCGTCCTCGTCCTCGACCTCGCCTCGCGGCTCGTCGAGGACGTCGAGTTCCGGCAGCGCGTCGAGCGGCTCGCTGAGTCCGTGGTCGGGCACGCCGTCGACAACTACGGCGACGAGCTCACCTCGCTCATCCGCACCCAGGTCGCCCGGTGGGACGCGACGTCGGCCGCTCACCGCATCGAGCTCGCCGTCGGCCGCGACCTGCAGTTCATCCGTCTCAACGGCACCGCTGTCGGTGCCCTCGCCGGACTTGCCATCTACACCGTGACCCGGCTGCTGTCGTAGCTCAGGTGAGCTGGTAGCCCGGGCGGCCGGCGTCGCTCCACTCCTCCCAGAGCTCGAAGAACTCCGGGCCGAAGGGGTCCTTGCCGCGCAGCGGCATCGAGGACCGGCGGATGCTGAAGTCGAGGGGCGCCAGGGCGACCGCAGCCTGGAAGTGTTTCTCGGCGAGCTCCAGGTGGTGGTGGCGGTGCAGCCACGCCGCCAGCCGCCGTTCGGCGCGGGCGTGCCGCACCGCCTCGTCGTCCGCTGGGTCGTCCACGACCGGCGCGGGGCCACCACGGGCCCAGCTGCGGAGGGCGTCGTGGTGCTGGTCCGCGTCGACCTTTGTGAACTCGATGAACTGGTCGTCTCCGGGCGCGATGGTCGGCGGCTTCACGACGCGACCGTCCTCGTCGAGCCAGACCGTCGACGGCACGTTGACGATCCCGAACACGTCGGAGAGCCGGTGCTCCGGATCGACCGCAGTCGTGAGGTCTTCCTGCACCCAAGGCTTGACGGCGTCGATGTCCTCGTCGACGGCGACCGTGATGATCTGCAGCCCGTCGGCCTTGAGCTCATCGGCGAGCTGCTTCCACGCCGGCAGTTCATAGCGGCAGCCGCACCAGGTCGACCAGGCGACCACGGCCGTCTTGCGACCGGTGCCGGTGAGCGCCACCTCGTGGCCGTCGACGTCGCGCAGGGTCAGCGGCGGCGCGACCTCGCCCGTGAGGGCAACCTGGCCGCCGGCCTCGCCGAGGACCGCGACGACGGTGCCTTCGACCTCCTCCACGGCGAGCGGCCGGCGAAGCGCAGCGGCCACGTCGACGAGCGACGCGGGCTCGGTCAGCCGCACCGGGACGCACACCTCACCCCGGCACAGCCCGGTGTCCTTCAGCTCCCACCCGGTGGCCTCGAGCAGCTGCTCGCCGGTAAGCAGCAGCCCGTCGGAGGCGACCGTGAGGGCGCGGTCGCCGGTCAGCACAGTGATGGTCACGACCCGGACTCTAGAACAGGTTCTAGCGCTTGAGAAGCACAGCCAGGTGGCAGCCATCACCCAGCCGCGCTCCAGCGCCGGCTCCGACCGTGGCAGGTGCAGGGCCCCGCCGGGGCCTGCCGACGAGGAGTACACATGACCGTCCCCGATCCCAAGCCAACGATGAGCCGCCGCACCAAGATCGCCGCCGCGGCCACGACCGGGGCGCTGCTGCTCGGCGGTGGCCTCGCTTTCACCCAGCTCGGCGGGGCCGCCGCAAGCACGGCCGCCGCCCAGCCGGCGCTCGGTGGCGCCCCGCCAGGCGGGGCCGGCCGGCCGGCCCCGGCCACCGGGACGGTCACGGCCGTCAGCGCCACCTCGATCAGCGTGCGGTCGAGCGCCGGCACCGTCTCGACGTACGCCATCTCCAGCAGCACCCGCGTGATGAACAACGGCACGGCCTCGACGGCCTCGGCGCTGAAGGTCGGCGACACGGTCGCCGTGCTGACCGGTGGACCTCCCGGCCAGACCACGACGACCACGCAGACGTCCAGCAGCACGGCCCGCATGATCCTGGCCGGGACCTCGGCGACGAGCGGACCTCCGGGCAGGCAGCCGGGTACCACGACCAACGCGTAGCCCCGGCCCACGGGGGGCAGGAGGTGATCATGGACCTCCTGCCCCCGTGGGCCACCCCCGCGCGGCTCGCCCTGCAGGCCGACGCACGTGCGTTCGCCAGGGATGCCGTGCTCCCCGTCGCCGACGACCTCGACCCGATCAAGGGCGAGATGCCCCCGGAGCTCGTGGACGAGATGGCCGCCAAGGGCTGGTTCGGGATCACCATCCCTGCCGCTTCCGGCGGCCTCGGCCTCGGGGTGTTCGAGTACTCCCTGGTGTCCGAGGAGCTCGCCCGGGCCTGGCTCAGCGTCGCGAGCATCCTCGCCCGCGGTCAGGGCCTCGGCACCCAGGTCACCGACCCGCTACGGCGCGAGCAGCTGCTCAAGCGCAGCGCCGAGGGCGACTGGATCGGGTCCATCGCGCTGTCCGAGCCCGATGCCGGGTCCGACCTCGCCGGCGTCGCGACGACCGCCACGCGCGCCGGTGACGGCTGGGTGCTCACCGGCCACAAGCGCTGGGCGGGCAACGCCCTCGCCGCTGACTTCATCGAGGTCCTGGCCCGGGTCCGCGAACCAGCGCCGGACGAGCCGCGGTCCGCGGGACTCGAGCCGTTCCTCGTCGTCAAGGAGCGCGGCCGCTTCCCCGAGGGCATGACCGGTACGACGATCGACAAGATCGGCTACCACGGCTTCCTCACCTGGGACCTCCTGCTCGACGGGGTGCGCGTGCCCGACAGCGACCGGCTGACCGGTCTGTACGGCGACCCGGGTGCCGCTGCCGACGAGGGCGGCTTCGCCTCCGTGCAGCGCGGCCTCAACATCGCTCGCGTGCACACGGCGGCCCGGGCCGTGGGCGTGGCCCGCGCCGCACTGGAGGACACGACGGCCTATCTGCAGGAGCGCGAGCAGTTCGGCCACCCGATCGCGGACTTCCAGGCGCTGCGCTTCGCGCTCGCCGACATGGCGGCCGACGTCGCCCAGGGGCGCGCGATGTGGTGCCAGGTCGCGCACCTGCTGGACGAGGGCGTGCCCTGCGAGAGCGAGGCCGCGATGGTCAAGCTGCAGTGCACCGAGATGGCTGTCCGCGTCACCAACCAGGCGATGCAGCTGCACGGCGGCAACGGCTACACGACGGAGCGGCGGGTCGAGCGCTACTGGCGGGACGCGCGCCTCACGACCATCTTTGAGGGCACCAGCGAGATCCAGCGCCGCATCATCAGCGACCGACTGCTACCTCGGTCATGAGCAGCTCATAGGAACGCAACCGGTCCTCCAGGGCATGGGCCGAGGTCACGACCATCAGCTCGTCGACCTCGGTACGCGCCAGCAGCTCCTTCAGCTGCTGCTCGACCTCGGTCGGTGAGCCGAGCACGGCGGAGTCCAGCCGCTGCTCGGCGAACACCCGCTCCTGGGGCGTCCAGTCGTAGGCCGCCGCCTCCTCCATGCTGGGCAGCACCCCGGGATGACCCTGGCGCAGCTTCACGAACGACAGCGCACCGGGGAGGCTCAGTGCGCGGGCCTGCTCGTAGCTGTCGGCGACCAGCACCGAGGCGCAGATCATCGAGTACGGCTCGGCGAGCGCACCGGGGCGGAACGACGAGCGGTACAGGTCCAGCGCGGGCAGCGTGTGCTGGCCGCTGAAATGGTGGGCGAAGGCGAAGGGCAGCCCCAGCAGACCGGCCAGCTCCGCGGAGTAGCCGCTGGACCCCAGCAGCCAGATCTCGGGCACGTTGCCCTCGGCCGGGACCGCGGTGATTCCCTCCACCGGCCCGTCGAAGAACGCGCGCACCAGCTGGATCTCACCCGGGATGTCGTCGACGTTCCCGCGCCGCAGCAGCTGGGCGGTGCGTTGGTCGGTGCCGGGCGCGCGGCCGATGCCGAGGTCGATGCGACCGGGGTACAGCCCGGCCAGCGTGCCGAACTGTTCGGCGACGACGAGCGGCGGGTGGTTCGGCAGCATCACGCCGCCTGAGCCGACCCGGATCCGCTCGGTGTGGGCGGCCAGCGCGGCGAGCAGCACGGCAGGAGCGCTGGAGGCGATGCCGGGCATCCCGTGGTGCTCCGCGACCCATAGCCGGTGGTACCCCAGCTTCTCCACGCGCTGCGCGAGTTGCACCGACTCCCGCAGCGCCACCGAGCTGCTGCGGCCGGAGGACACAGGGGCGAGGTCGAGCACGCTCAGGGGGATCACGTCGAGGACAACGCGCGGACGTGCGGCAGGCTTCCGCCGTGCAGTTCGCGTCGTGGCTCGCCCTGGAGCCCGTGCCCTTCGTCCCGGAGCTCCTGCTGCACCAGGCCGACGACATGCACGCGCTCTGGGAGGAGGTGACCGCCCTCACCGGGCAGGAGTCGCCGCCGTACTGGGCGTTCCCCTGGCTCGGGGGCCAGGCCGTCGCTCGCTACCTGCTCGACAACCCGGCCGTCGTGGCGGGCCTCCGGGTGCTGGACCTCGCGACCGGCTCCGGGCTCGTCGCCCTCGCCGCCCGGCGCGCCGGCGCGGCGCACGTGCTGGCCAACGACATCGACCCGATCGCCGGAGAGGTCGTCCTCGCCAACGCCGCGGCGAACGACCTCGACGTCACGTGGTGG
>JAWWOJ010000116.1:0-2732 GCA_033851885.1 Frankiales bacterium
GAGCTGTCGACCTTCATCTTGTCGATGCTGCAGGCGGACGCCCTCGGCATCGCGGTCGGCGAGGTGCTCAAGACGCAGGCCACGGAGATCCGGGCCAAGCGCCGACAGCGCGCCCGGGAACGGGCGGCCAAGGCGCCGGTGCGCCTGCTGTTCCCACTCATCTTCGGGATCCTGCCGGCGCTGTTCGTCGTCATCCTCGGCCCCGCAGGCCTGACCATCTCGAAGGCGTTCCGCTTCTGAGGCGAGCGCGACGAAGGCCGCCGCCCAGCAGGGCAGCGGCCTTCGTCGTCCCGGGGGGTCAGTAGCGAACCACGCGCTCCTCGGTGGCGACCGGGGCGGTGCCCGAGGTCACGACGCGGTCGCGACGACCGAAGATCAGGGTCGTGGCGAAGAGGCCGATGACGCCGGCCGCCATCAGGATCCAGCCGATGACGTTGATGTCGACGCCGTTCAGGCTGTAGTCCACGGCGAAGGCGAGAATCGCGCCGATGGCGAGCAGGAAAACGCTGGCACCGATACCCATGAGATGTACTCCTCGAGAACAAGTGCGGCGTGGGGGCCGCCGCGGCTACAGGAGTGATTCCCCTTGTTTCCCAGGCCAATCCCCGCGCGCGGGTGAGGGATTCGAGGAGCGGACGAATCGGGCAGCGACGTGTGAGGAGCCGCAAAAGCGGGAAGCCGGCGACCCTCGCGGGATGACCGGCCTCCGGCACTGCGGGCTCAGAACGCGGCTTCGTCGATGTCCATGAGCGAGCCGTCGACGGCCTCGGCGATGGCGCGCTTGGACGTGAGCTCGGGGAAGACGTTGGCGGCGAACCACTTGGCGGCGGCGACCTTGCCGTCGTAGAAGCTCGTGTCACGCCCCGAGGCGGTGGGGAGCTTGTCGATCGCGACGGCGGCCTGTCGCAGCAGCAGCCAGCCGACGACCAGGTCGCCGAGGGCCATCAGCGTGCGCGTGGTGTTGAGGCCGACCTTGTAGACGTTCTTCGGGTCCTCGACCGAGGCCATCAACTCGTTGACGCTGTGCCCGACGATGCCCTGGACGTCCTCGAGTGCCTGCGCCAGCAGCTCGCGCTCCCTGGCGAGGGTGCCGTTGCCGCTGTCGCCCTTGGCGAAGTCCTGGATCTCGGCGGCCAGCTTGCCGAGCGCCTGGCCCTGGTCCCGCACGATCTTGCGGAAGAACAGGTCCATGCCCTGGATCGTCGTGGTGCCCTCGTAGAGGGTGTCGATCTTGGCATCGCGGATGTACTGCTCGATCGGGTAGTCCTGGGTGAAGCCCGAGCCGCCGAAGATCTGCAGCGACGTCGCGAGCAGCTCGTAGGACTTCTCGGAGCCGTAGCCCTTGACGATCGGCAGCAGCAGGTCGTTGAGGCGCGCCGGGATGGTGTCCTCGACGCCGTTCGCGTGGTTGACCTCGACCTGGTCCTGGATGGTCGCGGTATAGAGCACCAGCGCGCGCATGCCCTCGGCCCAGGCCTTCTGGCGCATCAGCATCAGGCGCACGTCCGGGTGGTGCGTGATCGTCACGCGCGGCGCGGCCTTGTCGGTCATCTGCGTGAGATCCGGCCCCTGCACGCGGATCTTGGCGTACTCGAGCGCGTTGAGGTATCCCGTCGAGAGCGTCGCGATGGCCTTGGTGCCGACCATCATGCGGGCGTACTCGATGACCTGGAACATCTGCGCGATGCCGTTGTGCACGTCGCCGACCAGCGTGCCGACGGCCGGGGCCTTCTCGCCGAAGGTGACCTCGCAGGTGGTGGAGACCTTCAGGCCCATCTTGTGCTCGAGGTTCGTGACGTAGACGCCGTTGCGCTCACCGAGCTCACCGGTCTCGACGTCGACGTGGAACTTCGGGACGAGGAACAGCGACAGGCCCTTGGTGCCCGGGCCGCCGTGACCCTCGACGCCCACGGGCCTGGCCAGCACGAGGTGAAAGATGTTCTCGGGCCAGTCCCACTCGGCCGACGTGATGAAGCGCTTCACGCCCTCGATGTGCCAGCTGCCGTCGGGCTGCTGGTGCGCTGTCGCCCGGCCCGCACCGACGTCGGAGCCGGCATCGGGCTCGGTGAGGACCATGGTGGCGCCCCACCCGCGCTCGATCGCGAGCTCGGCGAAGCGCTTCTGCTCAGCCGTGCCGTTGTCGTGCAGGATCTGCGCGAACGCAGGACCCGAGGAGTACATGTAGATGGCCGGGTTGGCACCCAGGATCAGCTCCGACACCGCCCAGATCAGGCTCGGCGGGGCGCCGATGCCCCCCAGCGCCTCCTTGAGCGGGAACTTGTCCCAGCCGCCCTCGTGGTAGGTCTGGTAGCTCTTGAGGAAGCTCGCCGGCAGCGTGACCGCGCCCGTCTCCTTGTCGAAGACGGGCGGGTGGCGGTCACCCTCGGCAAAGGACGCGGCGAGGTCGTTCTCTGCGAGCCGCGCGACCTCCTTGAGGATGTCGCGTGCCGAGTCCTTGTCGAGGTTCGTGAACGGGCCCTGGCCCAGGGCCTCGTCGGACCCGAAGACCTCGAAGAGGTTGAACTCGATGTCACGCAGGTTGCTCTTGTAGTGGCCCATGGCCGCAGTGCTCCTTGAAGCGGGGTCGAGGCGTGTACTCGCCGGTAACATTCATGGTGCTACCCGCTAGTAACAATTGCAAGCACCCGAGTCGGGCTACGCCGGCAGCCGCACGATGCCGCGCTGCTGGAGCAGGGCCACCGCGGCCCGACCGATCAGGTGCTCGTCATCCT
>JAWWOJ010000220.1:0-7523 GCA_033851885.1 Frankiales bacterium
GGACGGCGACATCACCGTGAAGCAGTCCAACTGGTCCAACGGCAGCACCAACACGCCGGCCATCCCGGGACTGATGGCGGTGGCAGGCGGCAGCTTCTACCAGAACACCCAGACGACCATGCAGTCCGGCGCGGTCCTCGCGCAGGGCAGCGTCAACCAGTCGACCAGTGCCCATGACTACCTGCAGGGCCTGCTGATCGCGCAGGACTCGTGCGGGGAGAGCAACAGCCTGCAGGGCTCGATCCTGTACTACGACGGCGGGGACGACCTGCCGATCGCGCCGCTCGTGCGCACCACCCTCGAGCTGGAGCTGAACTAATAGGCTCTGCGGCGTGACGCTCCTGCTGGCAGTCCTCTGCGCCGTGCTGGGACTCGCGATCGGCAGCTTTCTCAACGTCGTCATCTGGCGGGTGCCGAGAGGTGAGTCGGTCGTCTCGCCACCCAGCGCCTGCCCGCAATGCGGCAACGCCATCCGCAACCGCGACAACGTGCCGGTGCTCGGCTGGCTGCTGCTGCGCGGCCGCTGCCGCGACTGCCACAACCCCATCAGCCCCCGCTACCCACTGGTGGAGGCGGCCACGGCAGCACTCTTCGCCGCGATGGCATGGCGGTTCGGCGCCCAGGTGGCTCTCGTCGCCTACCTGTGGCTCGCCGCGGCCGGCCTCGCGCTCGCGCTCATCGACATCGACACGAAACGCCTGCCGGACGTGCTCACGAAGCCGTCGTGGGGTGTCGTGGCCGTGCTGCTCGTGGTGGCCGCACTCACGGACTCCGACGTCCACCACCTGGAGAGGGCAGCGCTGGGCGCACTCGCGCTCGGCGGGTTCTATGCCCTGCTCTGGTTCGTCTACCCGGGCGGCATGGGCTTCGGCGACGTGAAGCTGGCGCCGACGCTGGGAGCCTTGCTCGCCTGGGTGTCCTGGGGTGCGCTGGCCGTGGGAGCGTTTGCCGGCTTCCTGCTCGGCGGCCTCTTCGGCATCGCTGTCATCGTGGCGGGCAGGGGCGGCCGCAAGTCGAAGGTGCCGTTCGGCCCCTTCATGCTGCTCGGTGCCCTGGTCGGGATCATGTTCGGGCCGGCGCTCGCGCACGCCTACACCTCGACCCTGGTCGCCTGACGAACGTTGCGCCGACTGGCGGAGCCTGGTCGGCCCAATGACTCAAGGAGTGCCGCGCAGCGACCGACATTTCTCTCGACACCGGTTTGAAGGCAGACCGGACCTCGCGACTGCGGTCGCACATCGAGGGGACGAGCAGTGGCAAGCAGAGTCGTGGGTCTCGACATCGGGACGTCTGGCGTCCGGGCGGCCGAGCTGACGCTGGGCAAGGGGACGGCCACCCTGGAGCGCTTCGGTCAGGTCGCCCTCCCGGTCGGCGCGGTGCGTGACGGAGAAGTCGCGGACCCCGACGCGGTGGCCGCGGCGATCCGTCAGCTCTGGGCCCAGGCGAAGTTCAGCACCCGCAAGGTGGTCGTCGGCGTGGCCAACCAGAAGGTGGTCGTCCGTCAGGTCGACCTGCCCTGGATGCCCGACGGCGAGCTGCGCAAGGCGCTCGCCTTCCAGGTCCAGGACTACGTACCCATGCCCGTCGATCAGGCGATCCTGGACTTCCACCGGCTCGAGGAGTTCACCAACGACGCCGGCGCGCGCATGCTGCGCGTCCTGCTCGTCGCCGCGGCCCGCGACATGGTCGGCTCCGCCGTCGACGCCGTGACCCGCGCCGGCCTGCAGCCGACCATGGTCGACCTCACCTCCTTCGCCGTCCTCCGGTCGCTCGTGTCCCTCGACCAGGGCGGCTTCGAGCCGACCGGGGCCGAGGCCCTCGTCGACGTCGGAGCCCAGGTCACGAACATCGTCATCCACCAGGGTGGCGTGCCGCGCTTCGTCCGCATCCTGCTGATGGGCGGCGGGGACATCACCGACGCCGTGGCGGAGCGCCTCGGCGTCCCGGCCGAGCAGGCCGAGTCGATCAAGCAGGAGTCGGGCATGGCATCGGTCCCCGGTGCCGCCGAGTCCTCGCCGGCCGGACGTGCGATCGAGGGCACCGCGAACTCCTTCGTGGAGGAGGTGCGCGGCTCGCTGGACTACTACATGGCCCAGCCGGGTGCCGCGCGCATCGACCGCGTCGTCCTCTCCGGAGGCGGCTCCCGCCTCACCGGCCTGGCTGACCGCCTCGCCACCGCGACCCGCCTGCAGGTGCAGGCCGCCCGACCTCTGTCCACGCTCAAGCTCGGCAAGACCGGCCTGACCCCCGACCAGCTCGCGTACGTCGAGCCCATGGTCGCGGTTCCGGTGGGTCTCGCCATGGGGGTGTCCTCGTGACCGTCGTGAGCTCCGAGGTCCGCCTCGGCATGACCAACTCGCAGCTGCCGCGGGTCAACCTGCTGCCGCCGGAGATTGCCGAGACGGCAATGCTCCGCAAGGTGCAGGTCAGCCTCGGTGTCGGCCTCATCGCCACCGTCGGCGTCGTCGGCCTGCTGTTCGTCTCCGCCTCGCACAGCGCGTCGTCGGCGAGCAGCGACCTGGACCGGGCGAGCAGCCAGTCCACGACCCTGATCAAGCAGAAGGCGTCCTACGCCAACGTGACGGCCACCTATGACGCCGCGGCTGCGGCGCAGGCGCAGCTCACGACGGCCATGGGTCGGGAGGTGCGCTACTCGCAGCTGCTGCACGACCTGAGCCTCTCGGTCCCCAGCACGGTCTGGCTCAAGAGCCTCACCTACACCCAGGCGGCCCCCGCCGCTCCCGCCGCCGGCCCGGCCGGCGCGGCCGCCGCCGCCTCCATCGGGACCCTCGCCGTGACCGGTGTCGGCTTCAACCACGACGACTTGGCCCTGTGGCTCGAGTCGCTGGGTGGTCAGAAGAACTACAGCGACCCCTACTTCTCGGCCTCCACCGAGACCTTGATGGGCACCCGCAAGACGGTCAACTTCACCTCGACCGCCACCCTGACCCCGGCCGCTCTGTCAGGCCGCTACACCAAGCCGCTCGGAGACTGACGTGACCTCGAAGATGAAGCAGTGGGTCGCGCTCGCCGCGGTCGCTGCCCTGGTGCTCGTGGCCGGAGGCTGGTTCCTCCTGGTCTCACCCAAGCGTGCGGACGCCGCCGCTCTGCGCACGCAGGTGGGCGAGAAGCAGCAGGCCAACCAGGTGCTGCAGACCCAGATCGCCGCGCTGAAGGCCCAGGCCAAGGACCTGCCCAAGCAGCAGGCGACGCTGGCTGCCGTCGCCGCAAAGATCCCGAACAACGGCGCGATGCCCACCCTCATCCGCTCGCTGAACTCGGCGGCGGACGACACGGGTGTCGAGCTCGTCTCGATGGCGCCGACCGCGCCGACCCCCGTCGTGGCCGCGGCCGCGACGGGCGCGACAACCGCGGCGACGGGCACGGCCCGCCCCAGCGGTGCGGCCGCAGCCGCCGTCGGGTCCCTCGAGTCCGTCGGCGTGACGCTCAACGTCGTCGGCAGCTACTTCCAGGTGGCCGAGTACCTCGACCGTCTTGAGGGCCTCGCCCGCGCCTTCCGCGTCACGACCTTCGCGGTGGTGCCCGGCAGCAACCCGGTCAAGCCGTCGGCATCGCAGCCCACGTCCGACAGCGGCAAGGTCCTCAGCGCCACCATCACCGGGTTGGTCTTCCAGACCCAGGGTGGTTCCACCGCAGCCCTCGCGACCGCGAAGTAGAGGCAGAGATGACTGACAACACATTCGCCGCGGTTCCTGACGCGACCGACGAGGGCTCGAACCGCAGGGTGCCGGTGCTCGTCGGCGGCGTCCTCGGTGTCGCCGTCCTCGCCGGCGCGGGGTTCTTCCTGCTGCACGGCGGGTCGAAGACCGACGCAAGCCTCAACGCCCCGGTCGCCCGTGGCGTGCCGGCCGGGACCGTTGCGACGACACCGGTCAAGACGACCCTGAACTCGCAGGTCCCGACGACTGTCAAGCTGCCGGCCGCCTCGGCCGTGAAGATCGGCCGCGATCCCTTCCTGGCGCTCTAAGTGGTGCCGGCGACCGTCGTCGCCACGGTGCCCGTCACAGGCACCGCGCCGACCGGCACGACGGCTCCGACGGGGACCACCGGTACGACGGGCACCACGGGCACGCCTGCTGCCCCGGTCGCCACGACCTACCAGCTCAAGCTGCTGAAGGTCACCGGCACCGGTTCGGGCCGCACCGCTGCCTTCTCGGTCGCCGGCAAGACGCAGTACGCCCGGATCGGCAGCGTCTTCGGCCGCACGTCGGAGATCAAGCTGCTGTCCTTCCAGCAGTCTGCCCGGGGTGTGTGGTCCGTCACCGTCCAGGTCGGCGACGACGACCCGAAGGACATGATCGTCAACGAGGTCATCTCCGTCTTGTGACAGCCAGCATGGGAGACTCCTCCCATGCTGCGCTGGATCACCGCTGGGGAGTCCCACGGCCCCGCCCTCGTGGCGGTGCTCGAGGGGCTCCCCGCCGGCGTTGCCGTGACCACTCAGGACCTCGCAGCCGACCTGGCACGCCGGCGCCTCGGCTACGGCAGGGGAGCCAGGATGGCGTTCGAGCAGGATGTCGTGACGTTCCTCGGCGGGGTGCGGCACGGACTGACCCAGGGCGGCCCGGTGGCGGTCACGATCGGCAACACCGAGTGGCCGAAGTGGGAGACCGTCATGTCGGCCGACCCGGTCGATCCCGAGGTGCTCGAGGGACGCGCCCGCAACGCACCGCTGACCCGTCCCCGTCCTGGCCACGCCGACCTCGTCGGCATGCAGAAGTACGGCTTCGACGACGCGCGCCCCGTCCTCGAGCGGGCCAGCGCGCGCGAGACCGCCGCCCGCGTCGCCCTCGGCACTGTCGCCAAGCACTTCCTCAAGCAGGCCTTCGGCGTCGAGGTACTCAGCCACGTCGTCAGCATCGGCGGTGCGGCCGTCGGAGCTGGCGCGCCGCTGCCCGGACCTGACGACCTGCCGGCCATCGACGCGAGCCCGGTGCGGGTCTTCGACAAGGACGCCGAGACCCGCCTGGTCGCAGAGGTCGACACTGCACACAGCGAGGGCGACACGCTCGGCGGAGTGGTCGAGGTGCTGGTCTACGGGCTGCCCCCGGGCCTGGGCAGCCACGTCCACTGGGACCGCCGCATCGACGCCAAGCTCGCCGCCGCGCTGATGGGCATCCAGGCCATCAAGGGCGTCGAGGTGGGCGACGGGTTCGAGGTCGCCCGCAAGCGAGGCAGCGAGGTCATGGACGAGATCGTGCACGGCGAGGACGGCCTGACCCGGACCAGTGGCAACCTCGGCGGGACCGAGGGCGGGATGACCTCCGGTGAGGTGCTGAGGGTGCGAGCCGCCATGAAGCCGATCAGCACCATCCCCCGGGCGCTCCGGACGATCGACACCGCGACGGGGGAGGAGGCCGTTGCCCACCACCAGCGGTCCGACGTCTGCGCCGTCCCGGCGGCGGGCGTCGTCGCGGAGGCGATGGTGGCGCTCGTGCTCGCCGACGCGGCGCTGGAGAAGTTCGGGGGCGATTCGGTTGAGGAGAGCCGTCGCAACTGCGAGAGCTACCTGAAGAGCCTCACGATCCGGTGACCCGACCGAGGATCGTCCTCGTCGGTCCTCCCGGCGCGGGCAAGACGACCGTGGGCCGGCTGCTCGCCGAGCACCTCGCGGTCAGCTTCCGTGACACCGACCTCGACATCGAGCAGGCAGCGGGGAAGACCGTCGCCGAGATCTTCTTCGACGACACCGAGGAGCGCTTCCGCGAGCTCGAGCAGGCGGCCGTGGCGGCCGCGCTGGCTGCTCACGACGGGGTGCTGAGCCTCGGCGGTGGCGCGGTGCTCTCTGCCACGACGCGCGAGCTGCTCGTGGGTCACCGGGTGGGCTTCCTCAACGTCGGGCTCGGTGCCGCGGCCAAACGGGTCGGGCTGGCCCGCGACCGGCCCGTGCTCGCCCTCAACCCGCGCGCCTCGCTGCACCAGCTGCTCGAGGCCAGGCTGCCGCTGTACCGGGAGGTCGCGAGCTTCGAGGTGCTGACCGACGACCTGTCGCCGGACGATGTGACACGAGACGTTCTCACTCGCCTCTGATTCTCAAGGTGCACAGGGTTCCCTGCCGACACAGCAGACAGCCGTGACGCGCCTTGCCGTGTCTCGAACCCCGAGGAGCCCTGTGAAGTCCACGTCGACCGCGCGCGCCTGTGCCGCTGCCGCCACCGCAGCCGCGCTGCTCGCGTCAGCCGCGACCCTGAGCCTGGTAGGCACTGCTGCGGCCTCGACCGAGGTCGTCGCCGCACCGCTCGCGGCGCCGCAGGCACTGGCGCCGGACGACAGCGCTGCCGCGCTGCCGCACGCCGTCCTCAAGACCGTGTCGCTGTCGTGGGGCGCGGTCGCGGGCGCCACCGGCTACCGCGTCCAGGTCGGGACTGACGGCACCTGGTCCGACGACGCCTCCGTCTCGTTCAAGGCGGACGTCGCCAGCACCTCGGTCACGCTCCCGGTCTCGCTTCCCCACGCGACCTACGTGTGGCGGGTCGCCGCGCTGAAGGGCTCGGCCGTCGGCCACTGGAGCTCCGAGGAGGGCCAGGCCCACAGCGACGCGCAGTTCACGCGTGGCTGGCGCGACGCCCCCCAGACCAACACGGTCACGTTCAGCGGGCTGCGCCCCAGCTTCTCGTGGTCCGCGGTGAAGTACGCGAGTGGCTACCAGGTCCAGATCAGCAGCACTCCGTTCCCCGCGACGGGCGTGTCCACGAGCGCCCCCGACACCACCCCGAGCCCGACCCAGCGCACGCAGGCGTCGACGGTCGACACCACCTGCTTCACCCCGCGCACCCGCATGACCCCGTTCACCTCGGTGGCCGGCGCCGGCGCGTCGGACAGCGTGGGCACGTGTGACTTCAACATCCCGGACCCGGGCACCACGCTGTACTGGCGGGTCCGGGCACTGGACAAGTGGAAGGGCGCGGCGGCGACCGGACCGACCGTCCCGGTGTCCCAGGCCGGCATCTCCTACCTCCCGCCGACGACCGATCCGAGTGGGGCCACCGCGGTCACGAGTGACTGCAACAGCCCGTCCGCCAGCCCCTCCGCGTCCGCGTCAGCGTCAGCGTCCGCAACGCCTACCTCGACGGCCAGCCCGTCGGCCTCCCCGGCAGCGGGCTCCGGCGAGACCGGCACCAGCAACTGTGCCGACCCCTCGGACGACAGCGAGCGCGGTGACTGGACCACGCAGGCGAGCTTCGTCTGGTCGCCGTCCGCGGCCGTCACCGCCCTCGGTCTCGTCAAGACCGACTCGATCAGCCAGGACCCCGACGGTCTGTGCACCGTGACGAACCCGGGCGCGGCCGATGCGGAGAAGGGCCTGTGCAGCGACTTCCCCACCATCAGCTGGAACGGCTCCTCCACGCAGGCTGCCCGCTACCGCGTCTACGTCGCTCTGGACGACGCGTTCACGAACATCCAGTCGATCGCCGAGACGTCGGGTCACCAGTGGACGCCGTACACGTCGTGGCGGGAGAGCAGCCCCTCGCTGTCCTACTACTACGCCGTCCAGGCCTGTG
>JAWWOJ010000232.1:0-8372 GCA_033851885.1 Frankiales bacterium
GACAAGGAAGTCCTGTACTTCAAGGACTTCAACTCCGGCGCCATGATCGAGAACATCGTGGCCCGCGCGAAGAAGATGGCCATCAAGGACTTCCTCGAGAGCAACCAGAAGGGGCTGCGCATGCAGCACCTGCTGACGGCCTGCATCGACGAGTTCAAGGAGAACGAGGACCTGCCGAACACCACCAACCCCGACGACTGGGCCCGGATCTCGGGCAAGAAGGGCGAGCGGATCGTCTACATCCGCACCCTTGTCACCAGTGCGAAGGGCACGGAGACCGGCAAGTCCATCGACACCATCTCCAACACCGGCCAGTACCTCTAGGACTTGCCACACTGGGAACCAGGCTGGCGGTTCGCGCTCTCGTTCGCGGCCGGCTTCCTGGTGGCTGCCGTCGTCCTCCGCCGCCGTCCACGCCTCGGTGCGGCGCTGCGCGAGGCGTCGCTCGCGATGCTGCTGTGGGCCTGCTGGGTGCTCATCGGCTCGATCACCCACCCGCAGGTCGCCGGGGCCGAGGCGCGCGGCCATGACGTCTTCCGGATCGAGCAGTGGCTGCACCTCCCGAGCGAGGTGCCGCTGGTGCGGTTCGTCGCGGACCATCCGTGGCTGGCGCACGTCGTGAACAACTACTACCTCTACGGGCATCTCAACGTGATCGTGGTGCTCCTCGGCTGGACCTGGTGGCGGCACCGGGCTTCCTACAACGCCCTGCGCACCGAGCTGGTGCTGCTGTCGTTGGCCGGGCTTGCCATGCAGCTGGTCACGGTCGCGCCGCCGCGGCTGCTTCCCGACCTCGGGTTCGTCGACCTGGCGAACACCTACGGCGAGTCGATCTACGGCGGATACGCGGCCGGGCTCTCCGGCCAGCTGATGGCGATGCCCTCGCTGCACGTCGGCTGGGCGGCGCTGGTCGCCTGGACGGTCTGGCGGCAGGCCCGCGGGGCGTGGCGCTGGCTCGGTGTCGCGCACCTCGTGGTCATGACGCTGGTGGTGGTCGCGAGTGCGAACCACTGGTGGCTCGACGGGGTGGTCGCGGTCCTGCTGCTGGCCGTCGTGATCGGCCTCGTGGAGCGCGCGCCGCGGCTCGTGCCGCGCCGGGTCCAGGTATCCGTGCCCGTCTCAGTGGGTTCGGCCTAGGCTTCTGGCATGACCACGCAGCGCGTGATGGGCACGGAGACCGAGTTCGGTGTCTCCACGCCAGGCCATGCCGGCGTCAACCACATGGTCGCCTCGTCACAGGTCGTGAACGGCTACGCGAGCGGTACGCCGGAGGGGCTGGCGCGCGACCGGCGTACCCGATGGGACTTCGAGGAGGAGAACCCGCTGCGCGACGCCCGCGGGTTCGAGGTCGGCATCGGCGGGTCCGACCACCTGCCGGGCGAGCCCGACGACGAGCTCGGGCTCGCCAACGTCATCCTCACCAACGGTGCCCGGCTCTACGTCGACCACGCGCACCCGGAGTACTCCACGCCGGAGGTGACCAACCCGCGCGATCTCGTCCTCTGGGACAAGGTGGGGGAGCGCGTCATGGAGATCGCGGCGCAGCGGGCCCTCACCGTCCCCGGCACCGCCCCCATCCAGCTCTACAAGAACAACACCGACAACAAGGGGGCGTCCTACGGGACGCACGAGAACTACCTGATGGCCCGGGCGACGCCGTTCGCCGAGATCGTGCGGCACCTCACGCCGTTCTTCGTCTCCCGTCAGGTGGTCATCGGTGCCGGTCGCGTCGGGATCGGCCAGGACGGCCGTGAGCAGGGCTTCCAGATCAGCCAGCGCGCGGACTTCTTCGAGGTCGAGGTCGGGCTCGAGACGACACTGAAGCGGCCCATCATCAACACCCGCGACGAGCCGCACGCCGACCCGGAGAAGTACCGCCGGCTGCACGTCATCATCGGCGACGCCAACCTGTCGGAGATCTCGACCTACCTCAAGGTCGGTACGACGGCGCTGGTGCTGGCGATGATCGAGGGCGGCTGGCTGAAGCAGAACGGCATCGACCTGTCGATCGAGGGCCCGGTCTCGGCGCTGCGCGCGGTCTCGCACGACCCCACGCTGAAGCACCAGGTCACGTTGCGGGACGGTCGGACCATGACCGCCGTCCAGCTGCAGATGGAGTACTGCGAGCAGGCGCGCAAGCACGTCGAGGACCGCCTCGGGTCAGACGTCGACCACATCACGGCCGACGTGCTCTCCCGGTGGGAGACGACGCTGGACCGGTTGGCCGTCGACCCCATGGACCTCGCCGACGAGCTCGACTGGGTCGCGAAACTCAAGGTGCTCGAGGGCTACCGCCAGCGCGAGGGCCTCGGCTGGGACGCGCCGAAGCTGCACCTCGTCGACCTCCAGTACTCCGATGTGCGGCAGGACAAGGGCCTCTACAACCGCCTCGTCGCCCGCGGGTCGATGAAGACCCTGCTCCAGGAGGCGATGGTGCAGAAGGCGATCACGACCCCTCCGGACGACACCCGCGCCTACTTCCGGGGACGGTGCCTGCAGCAGTTCCCGACCGAGGTCGCCGCCGCGTCGTGGGACTCGGTCATCTTCGACGTGGGGCGTGAGTCGCTCCAGCGCGTCCCGACCCTCGAGCCGCTGCGCGGCACCAAGGCGCACGTCGGGGATTTGCTGGACCACTGCGCCACCGCGCTCGAGCTCGTCGACAAGCTGGCCGGGCGGCGCTAGAGCAGCCGTCGCACCGTCCGCCAGGTGAGGAGGGCTCGGCTGAACCTGTTGTGGGGCAGCGCTTCTCGGCCCTGTCGATGATCCGCGACCGCCGTCGCGAGGCGCGACGGCACCCCGAGGTTCAGCAGCTGCGCGATCGCTTCGTCCTTGCTCGTGAGCAGGCCGGTCTCCTGCGTCAGCTGGGCGCGCGCCACAGACGTCAGGGCCAGGTCGACGTACTCCGTCCGCAGCCAGGTGGTGGGAGGCGTCCGCCGCCAGGCCAAGCGGACCTCCTTGAGCACAACCCCTGGTACGTCGGGGATCTCGGGCCACTCCGAGGGATACGCCTGGTGCAGCTCCGCGCGCGTGATGAGGCTGACCCGGCGGTCTCCCTGCCAGCCATGGGTCCAGGTCGGATGCTCCAGCTCGTCGTGTGCCAGGTCCACCATGTAGGCCGCCGACAGCAGCGGGCCGGCCTGGCGGTGGCTCTCGTCGACGATGGCACGCTCGCTGCCCGTCAGCGCGTGGTCCAGCGTCACGACGAGGTCGATGTCGCTGATCCCATGGTGGTAGCCGCCCAGAGCCAAGGACCCATGGACGTGAAAGCCCTTGCAGCCAAGGGGTTCCAGTCGCGTCCGGTGGGCGTGGACCACCGCGAGGCCGGCCGCGCTGCTCAGGACCGACGCGCTTCGTCGAGGGTCTTGCGTGCCAGGTCGGCCACGTCCTGTGCCTCGGCGACCGCCTTGGTCGCCCGCTCTGCCTTGCGCCGCAGCTCATCGAGCTCCTTGACCGCCTTCGCATGCCGGGCGCGGGCGTCGCTGAGCTCCTGCTCGGAGGCGCGCAGCTGCTCCCGGAGCTCGGCGACTCGGCCGTCGTGGTCCTTCACCGCCGCAGCAGTGGTCGTTGCCGCCCCTTCGGCGGCGTCGTGGGCCGTGGCAGTCCGCTCCGCGAGCCGCACGGCGTCGTCCAGCGCGCCCTGCGCCTCCAGGGCCGCGGCCTCGAGCCGCTGCAGCTTCTTCGACACGTCCTTCTGCGGCGCTGGCGGCTGCGTCGGGACCGGCGCCACCGCCCCCTCGAGGTCGACGTCGCCGAAGCCGGCGTAGCTGAGAGCCCGCACCAGCTGCCCCGACATCACCGCCTCGGCGCTGGCCGGATCAGCCATCGCGGCCTCGAGGGTGTGGGCGACGTCGGTCCGGGCCTGCGGTGTGAGGTCTCTGTCGGCGAGCGCGACCGCCTGGTCGGTCACCGCCTGCACCAGCTGGTGCCGTTGTTCCGTCAGCTCCCGCAACTGGCCGCCCTCCCGGGCGCTCGTCGCGTCCCGCAGGGCCGCCCCCAGCTGCACGAGCTGCTCGAGCAGCGCCGGCTCGCGTCGTACCAGGGTGTTGACCACCCAGGCCGCCACCGACGGTCTGCGCAGCGCCTTGAGCCCCTTGTCCTCCTTCGCCGCCGCGTCCCGCGCAGCCGTGAACTCCTCCGGCGGCAACGCATAGAGGTCCACGGCCCTCATCATTGCCGCGCCCGGCGACGATGAGTGACATAGGTTCGTCTCAGGACCACCCGGGAGCAGGGGAGCAGTCATGCCGAGCAAGGACAGTGGCGGCCAGGAGCGCGCCAGCAAGACCACCGAGGAGACCGAGGAGGTGGTGGCCGAGGCGAGCACCGACGTCCACGACCGGGTCGAGGAACTGACCTCGGACGTCGATGACCTGCTCGACGAGATCGATGACGTGCTTGAGCAAAATGCCGAGGAGTTCGTGAAGGGGTACGTGCAGAAAGGGGGCCAGTGACCCCTCGGGCTCAGCAAAATGCTCAGTGGATACCCTCGGCTGATTGTCGGTCCGCGTGAGCAGGCCCTCATGCATGAAGACATGCCTCGACTGCGGTGACACGAAGCCGCTTGACGACTTCCCACGCCATAAGGGAATGGCTGACGGTCGCCATCGCTATTGCCGGCCCTGCATGAATCAGCGGTCTCGGGACAGCTACCGACGACGGCAAGCCCGCAGGGGCAGAGTCGTACGAGAGCCGGAGACTTTGCCAGCAGACGTGAAGCGCTGTCGGGACTGTGACGAGGTGAAGCAGGTCGCAGAGTTCCCGCGCAACAAGAACTCCCGGGACGGTTGGCACCTCTACTGCAAGCCCTGTCACAACATGCGCAGCGAAGAGACGCGGCAACGCCTCTACGGCGGCGGTCGGCATTACCACCTGAAGCGGCGCTACGGCATCGGTGCCGACGACGTCGAGCGCATGGTCGCCGAACAGGGTGGCCTGTGCGCGATCTGTCGACAGGCCCCCGCGGAGCACGTGGATCACTGCCACGACAAGGGGCACGTGCGGGGGATCCTCTGCTTCAACTGCAACGGGGGACTCGGGCAGTTCAGGGACCGTGTAGACATTCTCAAGAAGGCCATCGACTACCTGGAGAGGACCCGGGACCCACTGTGGCTGAGCCTGGACTCAACGGACGACTCCCCGCTGCCTTCACGGCGCCGGGGAGCAGCAGTTTCACCGACTTCCTCGGAGGCGTCGCCCCCGAGCTGTTGAGCTCGCGGATGCGGCTGCCGGAGGGCTCGACGGTGGAGGCGCCGCACGGGACGACGATCGTCGCGGTCACACATGGCGGCGGCGTCATCATGGCGGGGGACCGGCGCGCGACGATGGGCAACATCATCGCCCAGCGCGACATCGAGAAGGTCTTCCCGGCCGACGAGTACAGCTGCGTCGGCATCGCCGGGACGGCAGGGCTCGCGATCGAGATGGTGCGGCTGTTCCAGGTGGAGCTCGAGCACTACGAGAAGCTCGAGGGCAGCACGATGAGCCTCGACGGCAAGGCCAACCGGCTCTCCAACATGATCCGCGGCAACCTGGCGATGGCCATGCAGGGCCTCGCGGTGGTGCCGCTGTTCGCCGGCTACGACCTCGAGAAGCGAGTCGGCCGGATCTTCAGCTACGACGTGACGGGCGGCCGCTACGAGGAGCACAGCTTCCACAGCGTGGGCAGCGGCTCGGTGTTCGCGCGCGGCGCCCTGAAGAAGAAGTACCGCGAGGACGCCAGCGAGGCAGACGCCGTGCGGATGTCCGTGGACGCGCTCTACGACGCGGCGGACGACGACAGCGCGACGGGCGGACCGGACCTGGCTCGCCGGATCTTCCCGGTCGTGATGAGCGTCACCGCTGATGGACTGAGAAGGGTGCCCGAAGACGAGGTGAGCGCGGTCGTCGAGGCGATCGTGGCCGAGCGCATGACCCGTCCGGGAGGCTGAGCACATGAGCACGCCGTTCTACGTCAGTCCCGAGCAGGTCATGCGGGACAAGAGCGACTACGCGCGCAAGGGCATCGCGCGCGGCCGCTCGGTCCTCGTCATGACCTACGCCGACGGGATCCTGCTCTGCGGCGAGAACCCCAACAAGGCGCTCCACAAGATCAGCGAGATCTACGACCGCATCGCCTTCGCCGCGGTCGGCAAGTACAACGAGTTCGAGAACCTCCGGGTCGCAGGGGTCCGCTACGCCGACTTCACCGGCTACCGCTACGACCGCATCGACGTGACGAGCCGCGGGCTCGCGAACGCCTACGCGCAGCAACTCGGCGCGATCTTCACCGAGGCGGGCAAGCCCTTCGAGGTCGAGCTGACGGTGGCGGAGGTAGGCCCGTCGGTGGCCGACGACCAGCTCTACCGGCTCACCTTCGACGGCATGGTGCAGGAGGAGCACGGCTTCATCGTGATGGGCGGCACGGCCGACCCCATCACGGCGGTGCTGCGCGAGGAGCACGTCGCCGACGCCGACCTCGACACGGCCGTCCGGCTGGCCCTGAAGGCGCTGTCCACCCCGGCTGAAGGGACCGAGCGGCGCGACATCCCGGTCAATGCCATCGAGGCCGCGGTCCTCGACCGCACCCGTCCGCGACGCGCCTTCAAGCGACTCACGGCTGAGCGGCTCGGCACGATCCTCGGAGCCACCTCGTCGTGAGTCGCCGCCTCCTCCTGGCCACAGTGGCCACGATGGCCCTCGTCGGCGTGACCGCGTGCAGCAGTGGCAGCACGGTGCACGTCGGCACGGCCCCGGCCCCGACGCCGACCCCGACCGTCAGTGCGCCGGTCGGCCCGACCGTGGCCCGGCTGTGCCCCCGGCCCGGCCGCGCGACCGACCTGACGCAGAAGCCGCCGTACACCGTCCCCAAGGCGCCCCCGCCGGTCGAGACGACGACCAAGGACATCCTGGTAGGCACCGGGCCGGCCGCGAAGAGCGGCCAGAACGTCACCGTGAAGTACGTCGGGGTCAACTACGCCACCGGCGAGGAGTTCGACTCCTCGTGGAAGACCAGCTGCGACAACACCTTCGCGTTCGACATCGGCGGGAACGTCATCCCCGGCTTCAGCAAGGGCGTCACGGGCATGCAGGTCGGCGGCCGGCGGCTCGTCGTCATCCCTCCCAAGGACGGATACGGCGATCAGGGCCCTGTACCAGGTGGAACACTGGCCTTCATCATCGATTTGGTCGCAATCGGATGATCTTCTGGTCCCACGCCGGGGGGCTCGAACGGACCATTCCCCTCGATCGGGTCACGAAGGACGCTTGCCCCTGACGAAGGCGTTGACGCGTGCGGTTTCGCTGTTCCCCCGGGAACGGCGAAACACGGTCGCCATGACCGCACGCTGAGCCAGTGGCGAGACCGCCGTCGCGCGAGGCACAGACGTGCCCGCTGAGGGGGTTGTCGTGCGTACGTCTCGTTGGTATCGGTCCCGTTATGTGGCTGTCATTGCCGCCAGCGGTTTGGCGTTCCTCACCACCGGTGGGACGGCCCTCGGCCTCCAGTCGGCGGCCGTCGTGAACGGCAAGCAGACGATCTGCCACGGGACGAACTCCAACAACAAGCCTTATGTGGTGGAAACGCCCAACAAGAACGGCGACGTCAGCGGTCACGCCTCGCACACCGGGCCGGTGTGGGACGCGACGCTGAAGGCGCTGCACATCGCCTGGGGCGACATCATCCCGCCCTTCACCTACGACGACAACGGCGTGACCAAGAACTTCCCGGGCCTGAACTGGACGCCGGCCGGCCAGGCCATCTTCGCCAACAACTGCCTGCCGGCAACGCCGCCGGTGCTGGCCCTGACCGTGGTGAAGACCAACGACGCTGACGGCAACGCCACGTTCACGCACAGCGAGACCGCGCACACCGTGGGGGCGGCGGTGCCGTTCTCCGTGACGGTCACGAACAACGGCGCCAGCCCCGTCATGATCGACAGCCTTGTCGACACCATCTCGGGCAACCCCATCGCCTTTGCCTGCACCCCGAGCCTGATCGGCACCAACCTGCTCGTCGGAGCGACAGCCTCGTGCGGTGTGATCCTCGCCGGATACTCGCCCGCCGACGGCACTTCCACGGTCAACAGAGTGACGGTGGTCGGCCACCAGGGTCCCGACAACGTGTGCCTGCCGGCCGACCCGAGCTGCGTGACGGGAGAGGACCCGGGCCACACCGTGAGCGATTTCGATGAGTCGACCGTGGCCACCCACGTGCCGCCGGCGCTGTCCCTCACGCTGACCAAGACCAACGACGCCGACCACAACGGCACCTACAGCGGCACCGAGACCTCACCGACGGCCGGCGCTGACGTCCCCTACCGCGTGACCATCACCAACGCCAGCGGGGTGACCGTGGCGCTGGACGGTGTCACCGACGCTCTCGGAGCGGCGGCTGCCGT